>PWOK01000268.1 GCA_003557445.1 Halanaerobiaceae bacterium | reverse complement strand
TATTATATATATCGTTAATTATTAATTATTATTAACGTTCAATATCTTTAATTTTAGACTTTTAAAAAGGAATAAGACAATTTAACTGATTAATACTGCTTTTTATATACTATTTACTCCAGATATCAATCAAGGAGTTTTTGCAGTTCCTCAATATTAAAGCTTTTACTGGCCTTAATATTTTCTTTTTCAATTTTACTATATATCTCTTCTCTGTATATATTAATATCATCAGGGGCTTCAATCCCTATTTTTACCTGGTCACCGGAAACATTTACAATAGTGATTTTAATCTTATCATCAATAATTATTTTTTCCTCTTTTTTTCTGCTGAGAACTAGCATTATTTAACCACCTTTTCTGTCTCCTGTTCCTGAGAAAACACAGGGAAATGTACCGGAAAATTTTCATTATCAAGAATTATTTGTTTACCTATTTTTTCTTCAAAGTTTACAACAAGAGGTGCGGCCAGATTTATTGTTATATCTTTAATTTTTTCTTTAATGGTAACAATATTAAAGACAGTTATCTGACTGTTATCTTCTATTTTCAATAATTTCTGGGACCTGGTATCAATTTCAAATTGATAATCCTGAATAAAATGTCCTGGTTCAATGGTTACAAAAGCAATCTGAGGATCATCTGTTGATTGCATAATAATAAAGGGGGATTCCCCTTCTACAGGTAGAAATACATGTTTCTTTTTATCCAGAAAACCGGGAAGACCATCCGGGAAGGATATAATATCTTTTTTTTTAATTTCAATAATACCAAAATCACGTGTTTCCAGTTTCATAAATAACACCTCATTTAAAAGATTTTACTATCAAAATCTATTTCCAGTTTTCCAGGTCTAACCTGAATTTCAGGACTTCTAATATAATTTAATTTAACTTCAGGTATCTCTTCAGAGCTTTCTTCAGTAGCAATTTCCGTTATCTTATTATAATGAAAATCCATCAGTCTATCTCCAGTACGGGCATAATGTCCAATAACTTGCAGGATATGTTCTCTGGAATCATTTCTAAAATCACTTATTTGTTCATTTAGTTTACGATAACCAAGGTCATAATTTCGGGGTTGATTATCAATTTCTATATCAATTCTATCTTTTTCAATCTTAAAATTACCAATTTCCTGGTTAATATCAATTTGATTTCTATGCTGTAGTTTATTGGATAATAGTTTAAGGTCGGGAATATTTAAATTATAGCCCTCAGAAATTTTCATATATTATCACCCGGCTAATTCAGGAAATCTATTAATGTTGGTTGAATAATCCTGGCCCCTGTTGCCAGAGAAGCCCTGTAAACACTTTCCTGCATTTTTAGATCAGTAATGGTTTTGGCTATATCAGTATCTTCATTCTCTGACTGTAATCTTCTGAGATTAATAAGTTCATCTTCCAGTCTGGATTCAATTAAATCCATCCGGTTTATTTTAGCACCTATTTCAGCCCTGTAATTGGTATTTCGATTAATTACTGTATCCAGTTCCCCGATTGAACTATCAATAAGGTCTTTATCATTATCCATTAAACCCTGATAAAGATTTTCGATGGCATTTATACCATCAGTAAAGGCCTGATCACCATTAATATTTATGGCTATTTCCACATTGGAATTTATTTCTCTTTTTATTTGATTATAATCTCCCTGAAAAACATATTCTTCCTGCTCATTATCAAAAGTAAAAGGTTCCAGGTCTGTACTCTGACCGGAAAAAAGATAACGGTCACCAAGAGTACTGTTGGCAATAGAAATGAATTCTTCTTTTAGTTCTTTAACTTCCTCAGCCATAGTAATACGATCTTCATGATTAAGAGAATCAGTTGCACCATAAACTGCCAGTTCTCTTCCTCTCTGAAGAATTTCACCTGCATCATTTAAAGCCATTTCACTTGTTTCCATCCAATTTCTGGCCTGATTAAGGTTTTTTTGATACTGTTCATTTATAGATATTAATGTTTTGAATTGCATACTGTGGGCAGCACCTATTGGATTTTCAGAAGGTAACTGAAATTCTTTACCAGAAGAAAGTTTCTGGCTTAATTGATCAAGATTATTCATGTTTTTTTGCAGGTGTTTCATCATATTATTGACAATTGAAGTATTGGTTATTCTCATTTTTTATTCCCCCTATCTAACTATAGCCAGTAAACTATCAAGCATTCTATCTGTACTGCTGATAATTCTGGCAGCTGCATTATAGGCATGTTGATATTTAATCATATTGGCCATTTCCTCATCAAGTGATACCCCTGATATACTCTGTTGTTGATTTTTAAGCTGGTTAACAAGGGCTTCCTGATTATCAACCATCTGTTCTGCTCTCTGTCCTACTACACCCAGGCTGGAAATTAATGATTCAAAAGAACCCATAATTGAGGCATTATAATCAATTAAATCATTTTCATGAAGGACCCTGGAAAGAGCTGTACTATTGGCCCCACTACCTGGATTTCCTGCAAAATTAATCTTAGCTTCACCACTCTGATGTATTTCAAACTCAAATATATCTGAAAAATTAAGATCTTCTTCTATTGCCAGATTAATGGTTTCCCCTTTTATTGCTGTTCCTGAATATTCCTGATCAGTTTCGATTTCTCTAATAGTATATTCAAAGTCTATTTGTTCTTCAATAGTAAGAATATCACCTGTTTGCAGCTGACCATCAAATTCAACCTGATATATAGTGTCAACCTCTGAATCAATCAAATGATTATATTGATTATCAAAATAAGCTGTTGATATATTATTTTCCCCATCATATTCAACTCTGGCCAGTTGTTTTCCATCAAGACTTAACCATATTTGATTATTTTCCTCTACTACTTCATACTCTCCCTCAATATTATAATCAGCTGTTTCTTTAAAATAAGCCTCTCTAACATCTTCCAGATTTTCGAAATTGGCCAGATCAGTTAAATCAATATCTTCTTCTTCTCTATCTAAATCTGTAATAGATACTGTAAAAGGAAAATCATTTCCAGCAGGATTAAAAGATATTGTTTCACCACTTACAGGTGTTTCAATATCTTCTCCTGAAAAATCAAGATCCATAATATTCTGGTTCTGATCATTAAAAATAGATATAATTGCATTCCCTTCATTATCTAATATCCAGGAGGCACCGGTTAATTCATCTTCATCAATACCTGTGGTTTCAATAGCAAAAAGTGTATTTTCACCATCATAATTTACTTTTCCGTTAGTAATAATTCCTTCAAAACCAATTTCTATATCCTGATCAATTATAAACTCTGTATCATATTCTATATCTGTGATAGTATCTTCAAGTATTTCCCAGTTCTGTCCATCCTCACTAACAGCATAGATATCATCCTGACCCTCTAACTGCAGTGCATAATTATAATCCTGATGAGTTTCAGAAATATCAATTATATCAAAAGTTTTTTCCTGATCAGCAAAAACTGTTTCATTTAAATTATCATTACTAAAATCTCTTAAGGTATAATTGCCTTCAAAATTATAAAAATGATCAACTTCTTCTGCCAGATAGGTACCATTAGCTAAAATTTCATATTCAGATATAATAATTTCATAATTACCATAACCTTCACCATCTATTAGTGAAGCTGTAACTGCCTGAGGATTATCACTATAATTACCGGCAGCTATTTTATTTATATCATTTCTAATATCATAGGTTAATTCAATTTCACCGGCTGCTCCAGTTATTTTATCCCCTATATTAAAGAAATTTTCACCTTTATTACCCTCTGCATCATAACCACTTTTATGTACTTCATTGAATCTATGAGCAAGATTAAAAGCTATTTTATCCAGATGTACCTGATATTGATTAATGGCATTATCTCTGATCTCCAGTATTCCAGCCAGTTCTCCTTTTCCTATATCAGCTTCTTTCCCGTTAGTAGCAAAAACTATTTTATCTTGATATAGATCTTCCTGTGTCCGGGCAGGTTCAATGGCCAGTTCTTCAACCCTGTTTCCACTGACTAAATTTGTACCTCCCAGTGAAATATTTAAACGGTTTCTGTCATCAATGTGTCCACTGACATCGATCTTTTCATTTAATTGGTTAAAGAGAGCATTCCTGCGGTCCAGGAGATCATTGGCTTTATTACCTGTAGCCTCAATCCTGGAAATTTGATTATTTAAATCAGCTATTCTTGTACTTAATGAATTTATTTCATCCACAACTGAATTAACATCATCATTAAGTGAACGCTTATAATCTGTTAATTGACTGTTTAGAGAATTAAATGTATCAACCAGGGCCTGTCCTCTTTGTTGCACAGTTGACCTGGCTGCTTCATCCTCAGGGTAATTACTTAAATCCTGAAGTGACTGCCAGAAATCATCCAGGCTCTGGCTTAAACCACTTTCAGATGGTTCATTAAATGTTAGTTCAATTCTATTAATTCCTTCATATATTTTATTCCATTTTCCTAAATCCTGACTTTCTCCTCTTATTTGCTGATCTATAAAATCATCACGAATCCGCTGTATTTCAGAAATTTCTACACCTGTACCGACCTGTCCTGCAATATTGGGCATATTCATCCCTGGATAGGGAAAAGGATCAGTGGCAGAATGAACAGCCCGCTGACGGCTGTATTCTTCATTATTGGCATTGGCAATATTGTGACCTGTAATATCAAGTGATCTCTGTTGTGTTTGTAGAGCTCTCAGGGCAGTATTTATACCACTAAAATTGGTCCCCATAATATAACATTCACTCCTTCTTTATATTTTCTAAGCCTTACGGTCAATAATATGATTGATTCTTTCATCTTTATCTTTTTTATCTTTTTTATATGTTTTATTGTCCGGTTCAAGGATCTGAGCAATCATTTTATAGGAAAAATTATTTAATTTAATTGCTTCTTTGAGTAATACTTTATTCTGTTCATTTTGCTGGTTTAATTTATCTATGACATCAAGTAATTTGTTTCGAATTTGAGTCATTTTTTCTTTCCAGGGATCTGATAATTCTTTTATTAACCGGGAATAATTTAAATTTTCTGTTTCCAGATTGTAATTATCCTTTAAATCATCCAGTAATTGATTACGTTCACTTTCAAGTTGATTGAAAGAATTAATAACTTTTTCATCTTTTTCAATTAAATTATTTAATTCTTGAACATTATTCTCTATTATTGCCTCCTTTTTACTGGATGCAAGTTTATACAATTCATGATATAATTCATATTCCTGTTCAAGAATTTTTATTAATTTATTAATCTGCTTATTTTTTTCCATGTTTTCAGTTTCACTCCTGACTTAATTCATTCAATATTTTACGAGCTATTTCCCTGCTGTCCACATGGTAGTTATTATTATTAATTTGTTTTTTAATGTCTTCAACTTTATCTTCCCTTATTTCAGACATACTCTGTAGTTTTTGCTGGATATTTTTAATTTCCTTTGCTTTATCAGAAATATCCATTTTGTCCTGTTTTTTGTTATTTTCATTAGAATTATTTTTGTTTATTTGTTGCTGATAAAGCTTTTGAATCTTTTCCAGTTGAATAGGATTTATCTTCATTATTATTACCCCCTTTTTTTCTACAGGGAATTTCTTTACAACTTAATTATCGTTATATTTTTAAAATAATTAAACAACCTATTGTTTGTTTATTTACGATTATCTCTCTTTATCTTTTATTTACTTGATATTATTCGCTAAAAAGCCCTTATCAGGGATGTCCTAGTGGCCAGGTTTGAATAGCTGCTTCCTGTACATTATTTTGATGTCTTTCATCCTGATACCCATTGTTATGTAGTTTACTGTTATTAAAATGAAGGCATATATGACCATCAAAATTATTATTATATATTGACTGAGAACCATGGGGATAACCATTAATAGAACCTGCTATTTGTTCACCATTAATATGAGCAATTACAGCTCGACGTTCCCAGGACCAGTAACCACCATATATTTCTCTTAAAATTTCAGTATCTGAAGAAGATAAGGGTTCAACATCAGCATGGTTATATCCTCCAAGACGTCTAACCCTAAAATTTAAACCGGTTTCAACATCAGTCAGTATAATTTCCTCACCAATATTAAGTAAATTATTAACTTTACTCCAGCTGGTATCTTCAACTGGTACTGTATCAATATTCCCGGGAATTTTTAACTTTTGTCCGGGTCTTAAAAAATCATCCTGATTAATATTGTTTAATTTTGTGATTGTATCAATGGAAATATTCCATCTCAGAGAAAGTTCCCAGAGAGTATCACCTGTCTGTACAGTATAATAATTAATTACAGGTTCCTGTTGATTCTCTTTATTAATAACAGACCAGGTTTGAGGACCTACAATACCATCTACCAGTAGGTTATAATATTCCTGTAATAATATTACGGCAAGTTCTGTCTGTAAACAGAAATAACCATCTTCATTTTCAGCTAAAAATCCTTTATATCTAAGAATATTCTGCAGTTCTTTTATACGTTCTCCCCTGTCTCCCCTTCT
>PWOK01000006.1 GCA_003557445.1 Halanaerobiaceae bacterium | reverse complement strand
CTGGGGCCTGTGTATTGGAGGCCAGTACTACTGTTTCATTGTGAGCCTGAGGATAACCTGCAGCCCTTAAATAATCTGCAAGTATATCAGGACCATAATCATACTCATGATTACCTATAGTGACAGCATCATAATTCATAGCCTGCATTATCGATAGTTCGGCTGAATACCCCTGAGTTGCCAGCCAGCCAAAAGCACTTCCTCCCAAAAAATCACCTGCATTAAACAAAAGAACATCTTCTCCTGTTTTTTCTTTTTCAGAACGAATTTCTTCTATCACTGTTGCCATGCGGGCAAAGCCCCCTATAGTTGGATCCTGCTCACTATCGGGATCATAATCGACTGCTGGAGAATGAGGAATAATTGCAGAATGTTCATCATTGGTATGCAAAATAGTAAAATTAATTTCCTCTGAGTTTTCTGCCAGTACAATTTCTTCTGATAAAACAGTCATCAATGTCATCAAAAATATCAAAACTAACAACAATAATACAGTTCTCAATTTTTTCATTGTTATTTTCCTTTCTGTTTATATTTTATTAATCACACCAGAAACAAAAAAGACCAGGGAACAATTACTTCAAAGGGAGTATTACCTCCATGTAAATAACGCTGTGATTGATATTTGTTTTGTTTAGAAAAAGCATAATTTAACCGGTATCCATGATCAGAAAAGAACAAAATGGCTGTCCTTTTCGGCAACTGCTGTAGAAAAGGTATTAATCTGTTTTCTGTTTTAAAAATTATTTCCTCAACAAAGTTAAAGTAATCTTCTTTTGAAGTATGAACCCGATCATCAATAAAGGAAAACCTGATTATTTGATCCTGTTTATTATCATCTAAATATTGTGGGCTGAACTCCTCTGGTTTAATTATATCACCTTTATATCCTTTTTCTCTGAGTAGTTCAATCTGTGTTTCCGTATTTGTTGGAAGTTTAGAATATAAAAGACCTTCTCTAATAACCCTTAAGGAAATATTGTTTCTTATTTTTTGCAAAATAACCTGCCAGATATCAAGTCGCATACCATCCAGAAGAATACAACAGCTGGTTTCATGATTAATTTTTTTAAGTAATTCAGGATATTTTTCAATTACTAAATCAGGAAGTTTCAATTTTTCTTCTTCCTCTAATCCTTGATTATTATTAAATTTATCAATATACTGCTGTACAGTTTTTCTCACCTTATCTCGTAAACTTCTTACAGGAAGTTCTGAACTTAATTTTAACTCCCCCAGATAATAAAGAAAACTGCTTAAATTATATTCCAGTTGAGAAAGGTTTTCCTGATAAACTTCTTTAAAGTTTTCTGCAAATTTATTAGCCCGATCATTTTCCAGATAAGAAAGAGCAGGCCTTAGTTTAAGATATTCAAAGGCTGTTTGCAGGTAATTTTTTCTCTGTGAATCTGCTGTTTTTTCTATTGTTTTTTTTAATTCTGGTATAAATTTTTGCTGATATTTATTTACAGGAGTTTTTTCAACTTTTTTTACTATCAGGATTAATACTTCTTTTAAAAGATTAAAAGAAATAAATTCTTTCATTAAAACAGAAAAAAGATCATCCAGTTCATTGACCGACATCACCTGTAAAAGGTTATCAATTATATGCTCTTTCTCCAATATTATATCTGTTTTTTTTCTTGTTTCTTGATTATCTATCTCTTTATTTTCAATTAAAAGGTTTTTCCAGAGTTGTAGATGGTTTTCTGTATTTTCTTCCAAATAGTCTTCTATATCATCTATGATTTTCTTTAAATCAGAAAAAGCAAGACCATACATCTCCTTCCAGGCACAAACAGCTGAAAAGATAATAAACCTATCCTGGCCCAGATTATCATAAAGAGTAAGCATTTCCGGATAATATTTTTCAAGGAATTTTTCTAAATCATTATTTGTTTTAGCCTGATTATTTTCTGCCTCTGTAGAGATAACCTTTATATAACTTTTTTTATCAAGGGATTGACCTGCCTCCAGCCAGTCCCTAAATATATTTTTTATCTGTTCTGGAGAAAAACTGCGTCCAACAAGATTTTCATAAAGGCTGTCCAGGTTTCTTTCAACTAAATTGATACTCCCTGCCAATGCCTGATTAATCCTTTTGATTACATTCCGGTTCAGTATTTTCTCCAGTTTTGAGATTTTTTCACTATTTATATTATTCTCTTCCAGCTTATCTGCTATCTGTAATAAGTTGCGAACAGGACGGGAAAATCTTTTTTCTCCTGCTGCTTCCATATTATCCAGATATTTTTCGATTCTTGGTCTGAATTCCTGGCTATTTAGTTTTTTTAAATAAGATTTAATTCCTGCTGATATAGTTTTATGAATTTCCTTTACAGAAATATTTTCAAAATTTTGTCCTGGTTTAAATCCACAGGTACACACTGGTCTTCTCAATAATTGTTTGCGGTCCAGTCGATTACATTCTCTTCTCAGAACACGGGCCAGTTTTCTACTTACTTTGACTAAATCATCTTTAACCGATATCATCTCTATATCAGCCAGATAGGAAAGTACATTATAGGGACTACTTTCCTTTATTTTATGGTATTTTATAAACCTTTCTTCTGAAAGGTTTTTGTGATGTTCTGCATAATATTTTTCACTGTACTTATTGCGAAAATCCTTAAATTTTTCTTCCAGATTATCCAAAAAATCATCTGAAAAAATTATATCTCTATCCTTAAGACTATCCTCAAGCTCATTTATTAATTTTTTGGTTTCTTTATACTTTTCTTTTCCCGGTAATAAAGGTATTTCACCCAGATAGTCTCTTATTTCCAGATATTTATCATATTTTTCATTAAAAAATTGATTAATTAATTGATATCTTTCCAGATAATGATCTGAATTGGGGAGATTACGATAGGCTGCGGCAAATCTTTCCAGTCCTTCTTCTGCAGAATAACTTACTTTAATCTCAGAAAGAAGATTATTGATTTTCTCCAGGTTTTTAAACAGTTCCTGACTGTCACAAAAGGAGAAATCTTCCCCTGAAGATAGATTGGCAATCCTGGCTTTTAAATTATTAATTTCCTGTTCCTGTGTCCTTTTCCACTCAACAATAAAGTTCCATATTTCCTGCTGTAAAGGCAGAGAAAAAGGTTGTTTTTTTAAGCGGGGAGGTAATAAAGAACAATTCTGTAGAATTTGCTGAAATTCTTCTTCAATTATTTCACCATAACCGATATATTTTATACGATCAAAATTATATATTGAAAGCTGATTTAAAGATATTTTTTGTTTCCCGGAATAAGAAGTAATATATCCGGAAAACAACAATAACAAAACTACTGTTTTGAAATGTGCTCTGCTTAATCCATAATTACTCCTGCGGAGGGAATAAAAGACTTTATTAATCTCAGTTTTTTCTTCATCAAGAGAGGAAAAAAAAGCCTTTAAAAGAGGATTTTTACCCGGTTTAATCTTAAGGCGTATCTTATTTCCCCTTTGTTTTATAACACCCATTGGCTTTAAAACATCTTCAATCATATTTATAATTCCCCGGCTGCAGGCCTGGTCTCTTTCTATTACCCCACTCTCCAGAAAATGACTGCAAAGACGGTTTAATTGATTTTTGTTAATTACAGCCTGATAGGGAGCAATTCTGACATGATCAGGATATCTTTTTTCCAGAATACTGCTGGCAATCCTTTCAATGATTTTATTAAAAGAAAATGTGGTCATTTCTTTTAAAGATAAAATAACTTCTCCATCTCCATTTATCAAATCACCAGCAAAAAAGGCCTTATGAAAAATGGTAGCTATTTTTTCACCATCTTCCTCCAGCATTGAATCCAGTTTTTCACAGACTTTAGTTGCTGTTTCACCCTGTTTTTCCTGATATTCATCATAAAGTAGCATTCTGGACAATACAGTTTGCAGATATTCTTTTTCCTCTATTTCTGCTGGTAGCCAGAAACAATAACCTGCTCTTATATCTGTTTTTAATTCTGGCATAATAACTTCTTTTAGATGTTTTTTCTGTTTTTCTTTTTTTAAAGGATATCCCAGAAAAATAACAAAATCCTTTATATCCTCTTCCTGTTCCAGATCTGCCTGTTGTAGCCTTTCATTGAATTCAGAAATACCTTTTAAAGTAATATCGGTCAAAGAAAGCAAACAGAAATAACCACTACGCTGAGTATTCTGCCAGTTTATTTTTCTAATAGTTTTTGGTTTTTCCAGTAATCTGGCCAGAGGTAGATAGGTTTCTTCTACCAGTGTACCTGTTCTGGTAAAAATTCTTTTTTCATCAGCAAAAAAATTACTTTTAATAAAATCAGTTTTCTCACGAATTATTAGATTAATATCAGCTTTCAAATTAAGACTATAACTATTTGCTGCTGTTTTTTGCCCTTCTTTTCTTGTAATATAAGCTCCATGTCTATACATCTTTTTAAGTAAATCATCAATATATTCATAATTAACTTCAGGATCAAGATCAGTTACCGGTTTAAGAAGCATATGTACAATATCCTTAACCAGATATTCTTTCTCAACAGGAGAAACCGCAAATAATATTAATAGTTTAATAATCCTGAGACCTATTTCCACTTCTTCTGATGGTAAAATATTATCAATCTCCTGCTCATAATAACGGTAAACCTTTTCATAATACTGTCCTGTTTCCATACGTTCCCTCAATCTATCCAGAAAATGATCAAAGATTAAATCCGGATTAAGTAAGTTTTCTGCCTGTTTTTCCATCGTCCCTTTTATTCCCCGTGACTTATCACCTTTAAGCCTATAATGAATAAAATCTATAATCCCTCTGTGCTGGGAAAAAAGTGGTTTAAGGTTATCAAGTAAAGGTACTGCCAGGGGATTAACCGGATACAATTGTAAAAAATCTTCTCTACTGACAGACCAGTCGGAAAAAGCATTACTGTATTTTTGATAAATATCAGAAATTTTTTGCTCTGCCCCCGATTTTTTATGGATCAACCTCCTGGCAACAATTTCCCTGATATGAGTTCCTGTAAGATGATAATGTACAGGATAGCGATCTTTAATTTTACCAAATATCTCCTGGGTGATCTCTCCGGTTTTTTCTATAGCTTCCTGAAGAGTGGCCATCAGCCAGCAGTTTTTGCCATTAACAAATTCACCCATAAATTGTAGATATCTTATATCTTCATTAAAACTACGTCCATCAGGTTTGGAACGTAAGAATTCTGATAGTTCATCAATTAAAATGACCAGCCCAATGCAATCTTCACCGGCTAACTTATCTGCAAGTAACCTGTAAAAATCCTTTCTTTTATAATCTTTTTCATCTGTTAGAAAATCAGAAAAAACTCCCCTGATACCATTATTTATTATCTGTTCCAGCCTTTCATTACTGCTGTGTTCTACCAGAGATATATTAACCACAGAATAATTTTCTTTATCTATTGTATTAAAATATTCCTGGAGCCGACCGCTTTCATCCTGGGCCAGGAGGGGATTCCAGCTCTGTCTGTAGGAAAAAAGAAGGCTGATAACTGTAAGTAGATGAGATTTTCCTGAACCAAAATTACCTTCCAGAAAATAACCTTTACCCTGACCCTGACAGATATCTCTTAAAAATGAATTCAGGATTTTTTCTACTTCATCTGTCAACAGAAAACTCTCCATTAAAAAATTTCTTAATTGAGAATCTTCGATATCTGACATCTGAATCACTGTTTTAACTTCTGGAACTTCAATCAGTTCCTTTATTTTGCTCATCATCTTCTGCCTCCTTTTTTAACTTATTATAAGCTCCCCATAAATTCTTCATACCTGTTTCATTTATCAGTTCCCGAAAATATTTCATTCCTTCCTGATATCGTTCAAGTTTACGAAAAAGATAAAGAATTGTACTCCTGAGATAATAATCTCCAGGTTCTTCTTTAAAACAATCTTTTAAATAAGAAAGGGCCTGCTCCCATTGACCATCCTTATAAAGAGCCAGACCCATATTTTTGCATATATAGCTATTTTCAGGAGCAAGCAAAAGAGCCTGTTCATATACTTCTATAGCTTCTGCGAATTTTTCCTGTTCCTTCAATTTATCTGCCAGTAGAGTATAAATATGCTCATTCTCAGAATATTTATCTATTTTAAGCAGTTGTTTTAACTCTTTTTCGGCTTTCTGTGGGTTTTTTCTTTTTAATTTAAGTTCTAATTTATCCTTAAAGGCAAAATCATCATCTGTTTCCTGTAAATAATCTTCAAGTAATTCTTCTGCCTGATCTATTTCTTTTAATACTTTATATATTTCAGCTTTAAGTTTTTTAAATCTGCTGTCACCCGGTTTTTCTTCCAGCCACTGTTGACAGAGATCAAGTGCTTTTTCCTCCTGCTCATTCTTTAAACAGGCCCTTATTAATCGTGAAGCAAGATATGGTGACCTCTTCAATCTATAAGCATCTTCAAAATAATCAACAGCCTGATCATAATTTAGTTTTCTATAGGCAATATTTCCCCTGACTGTCAGGGCATAAT
>PWOK01000027.1 GCA_003557445.1 Halanaerobiaceae bacterium | reverse complement strand
TTTTATATCCCATAAATTTATTCCCTCATTAATAATTTGATCTATAAATAAAACCAGGGCATTTCCCTTAATCTCAATTACTAAATATCCTTTAAAAAACATATATATTTTTTCAATCAATAGTCTTCCCCCTGAATCGAATATTAAAATCCAGGTTAATTAATGTTCCAGAAATAATTATTTCCTCAGTATTAATCTTTTTTATTTCCAGCTGTCTGCCCTTAATCACAAGCTGTCCTTTATTTACTTTAATTTTAATCATTTCATTTTGATAGTGGGCAATACCATTGTGATTTTCAAGATACAGTTTTTTCTGTCCCATAATCATTAATAATGGAACATTGTTTATGACCTCCGGGGGTAATTCAAATATATCGGTAATTTGATCCCTGAATGACATAATATATCTCCCCTTTCTTCTAACATTAAAGATTTATGCAAAAGAAAGAGTGATAATAACATCTCTTTTTATTATAACATAAAATTAATTACTTACAAGTTTATGAGAAAATTAGTTAAAGAACAAAAAACAGGGGAATGGCATGTTTGCTACTTTTTGCAAACTTATCCCCCTGAATACAAAAAATTATATTAGTCTCTGTTTAAAGGTCTATAGGGTCTTTTAGAACGAGGTTTATCCAGTATTTCTTTGAAAACAATTCCCTTAACAAGGTCTTTTTTGTCCAGTTTACTTAAAAAATTATCCATAGAAGTGGAGGAAGAACCTGTTTTTAATTGTTCAATTTTTTTACTGGCTTTTTTCATTTTATCCAATGATAAGTCCTCATTTTTTTCTTTTTGAACAATATTCTCCTTTTTAAATTTATTCTCCATTTCGTCCTCAATCTGATTCAAATATTCCAGATTATCAGTTTCTTCATTTTCAATATTTTCTCTATTCTCCTGATTATTATATTCATAGGAATAACCCTCATGATCCTCCTGATCATCCTTTTCTTCAATACTATCCATGAATTTTTTTATACCATAGATAATTAACAATAAAATAGGCAGGCTTTCAAAAAACACTTGCATAATGATCTCCCCTATTAATTATCCTTATTTTGTTTGCGATCACTTTGTTTTTTATTAATTTGCTCATCACCAGAAAATCCTGAGATACTATCCCTCATATCTGTGTCAGCTTTTATATTCTGGAGATTTAAATAATCCATAACACCAATGTTTCCATCCCGTAAAGCTTTGGCCATGGCTTTAGGTACTTCAGCTTCAGCTTCCACAACTTTAGCTCTCATTTCCTGAACCTTAGCTTTCATTTCCTGTTCCAGAGCAATAGCCATTGCCCGTCTTTCTTCAGCCTTGGCCTGAGCAATGTTTTTATCGGCTTCAGCCTGATCTGTCTGTAATTCAGCACCAATATTTTTACCAACATCAACATCAGCTATATCAATTGAAAGGATTTCAAAAGCAGTTCCGGAATCAAGACCTTTTTCCAGTACTGTTTTGGAAATGGAATCAGGGTTTTCCAGAACATTTTTGTGGGTTTCAGCAGAACCAACAGTTGTGACAATACCTTCTCCAACTCTGGCCAGTACAGTTTTTTCACCGGCTCCACCAACCAGTCTTTCTATATTAGCCCTGACTGTAACCCTGGCTGTAGCCATAACCTGAATTCCATCCATAGCAATAGCAGTTACCATTGGTGTTTTAATTACTTTAGGATTAACACTCATCTGTACAGCCTCTAAAACATCTCTTCCTGCCAGATCAATTGCTGCTGCTCTTTCAAAACTGAGATCAATTTCAGCTCTCTGTGCTGCAATTAAAGCATCAACAACCCTGTCCACATTACCACCTGCCAGATAATGAGCTTCCAGTTTGTTACTACCCAGGGCCAGACCGGCTTTGTGTGATTTAATCATGGGACTAACTATTAAAGAAGGAACAACCCTTCTTAATCTCATACCGATCAAATCAATAAAACGAATCCTTACCCCTGCAGCCACTGCAGAAATCCACAGGGCAACTGGAATAAAGTAAAAGAAAAGCCCTATAAATATTATTACACCAGCAATAATGATTAAAGAAATTGGTTCCATTATTTTTCACTCTCCTTAATTATTTTTTTGACAATAATTCTATTACCGGCAACTTTTACAATCTTTACTTTTGTATTCTTATCTATAAAATCTCCTTCAGTAACCACATTCAATCTTTCACCATCTATATCAATTATACCTGAAGGCCTTAAAGGAGTTACAGTATATCCCTTTTCCCCTTTTAATTCAGATCTATTACTGGAAGCAGTATAACCTTCCTCCACTGTTTCACTTGTCTCCAGAGATATCCTTCTCCATATATTGCTGGAGCCAAATATCTTCATAAGAATAATAACTCCCAGTATACTAAAAGTAAGAACAGCTGCCAGTACAGGCAGAGCAATTTCTGGTGAAGGAAATACTAAAAATAGACTGGCAAAGATAGCAAAAAGCCCACCTATGCCTGTAATTCCAAATCCCGGTATCACAAAAATTTCGATACTAAGTAAAATCAAACCAACTATTAACAGTACAACAATACCCAGTCCAGCATTACCAAATATTATATGGCCACTAAAAAACAAAGCCAGTCCCAAAAGCCCAACTGTACCTCCAACTCCCCAGCCCGGGGCAATAATTTCAAATACTAATGCTAAAATGGCAATAGTCAGCAAAAGTACACTAATTACTGGATTGGTAATTATCCTGGCCATTCTTTCAGGAAAAGTCATTTCAATATTTTCTATTCTGGCATTTTCCAGATCAAGAAATAACAGGAGGTCCTGAAAACCGGATACTATTCCATCAGCAAGTTGATGTTCATAAGCTTCACTGGCCACCATGGATAATAATTTGCCACTTTCAATAACACCTGCTATTTCAACATCTCTATCAACCATAGCCTGTGCCAGTCTACCATCTTTACCTCTTCTTTCTGCTGCTGATTGAAATTCAGAGCGCATGGCTGAAATATATTTTTCCTCCCGGGGGATTGTTTCTGCAGCTCCAATTGTACTGGCTTCCATCATAACCATCTGATCTCCTGAAAGAGCAACCAGTGCTGCTGCAGATAGGGCACGATTAACAACAAAAGTGGTTATTTCAATCCTTGCTCCAAAAATAGCATCCTTCATTTTAAGGCCTGAATTAATATAACCACCTTCAGAATTTATAGTAATAATTAATTGATCTGCATTATTTTTTTCTGCTTCATTTATTGCCCTATTCAGTAGATTTACCATTCCTGAATCTATTGTTCCCTCTAAATCCACTCTGTAAACAAAATTGTTTTCTGAAGCAAAAGTAATAGTAGAAAATAATATAATAAAAACTAAGGTTAATATTATATAAAAGTGGGTTGATTTTTTATTCATTATAATTACCCCTTTTAATAAATTTAAAAAATATCCTCCTGATAATCATCAGGTAAATAACCAGACAAAATTTCTATTTCTTTTTCAATACTTTGAACTGCTTCTTTTTTACCCAGTTCTTTATATTTACTTTTTGATTCCTGATATTGTTTTATTTCTTTAACCAGAACATCTATAACTTCTTCATCTGTTAGTTCTTTACGTTTGTTTATTTCAGTATTTTTAATCGAAGCTCTCAGCATTCTTATTACAGATACTTTCATTTTTTCTTTTTCTTTCATTGCTTCTTTCATATCTTCTACAAGTAATTTTTTTAAAGTAGCCATCTCTGGAATCACCTCCTGAAAATGGCCTGGATTATTAATCTGGTTAACTAAAATCTTTGCCTCCTAGTAAATGAAAGTGAATATGAAATACTATCTGGCCACCTCCCTCTTTACAATTTGCAATTATTCTGAATCCTTCTTCATCAATATTATTCTCTGCTGAAAGTTTATTTGCTATTTTAAATATATGTCCTATAATATCATAGTTATCAAGATCAAGCAATGTTGGTGTATGTTCTTTTGGTACAATTAACAAATGTACCGGAGCCTGTGGATTAATGTCTTCAAAAGCAACAACTTTTTCATCTTCATAAACCAGTTCTGTATCCATCTCACCGTTTATGATTTTACAAAAAACACATTCTTCCATATTTTTCATCACCTCGTAATATTAATTCTCTTTAAATTATTAAATTCCTTCTTTTTAAATTACATTTCCCTTAATTTTTTTATAATTATGGCTCTCAGTTAGCATTACTTTAACAATTTCTCCCTTAAACTTATCTTCTCCTTCAGTTATAACCCTGATATAATTATCTGTAAATCCAGTGAGCATTCCTGTTTTTTTATCCCTTTTTTCCTCAATTAAAACATCTATTTTTTTACCTGTAAATTTTTTCTGAAATTTTAACATTAATTTTTGATTTAATTTTCTTAACTTTTGACAGTTCTTTTTTATTATTTCACCATTGACAGTATTTTTCATTTTAGCTGCAGGGGTACCTTCTCTGGCCGAAAAAGGAAATACATGTAATCTGCTAAATTCTATTTCTTCAATTATTTGATATGTTTTAAGATAATCATCTTTTTTTTCTCCTGGAAAACCAACAATAACATCTGTAGTAATACCAATATCCGGTATTTTTTCTTTTATTATTTTGTTTTTTTCCCGAAAAAACTCATTTGTATAGGGACGGTTCATTGCTTTAAGTATTTTGTTACTACCACTCTGCAGGGGCAAATGTAAATGACGGCACATTTTATCCTCTGTGGCAATTAGATCAATTAATTCATCAGATACTTCTGTTATTTCTATGGAACTTAAACGAATTCTTTCCAGTTTTTCTATCAGGAGCAGTTTTTTAATTAATTCTATTAATGCTGATTTTTGATTCCAGTCAAAACCATAAGCCCCAAGATGAATACCTGTTAAGACTATTTCCTTAACCCCTTTATCTACAAGATTTTTTGTTTCAGTTATTACTGAATCAAGCTTCCTGCTCCTTACAGGACCACGGGCATAGGGTATAATACAGTAACTACAAAATTGATTACAACCTTCTTCTATTTTAATATAGGCCCTTGTGGTTTCCCTTAACTCAGTAATTTTTAAATCTTCAAATTCTTTCAATTGATCATATTCACTTATATTATAATCTATATTTTCATTATTTATATATTCTTCAATAATATTAACCAGCCTGTTCTTTTTATCAGTACCAGTAACCAGATCTATCTCATCTATTTGTTTTACCTCTTCAGGTGATACCTGGGGATAACAACCGGCTACAACAACAATACTCTCCTGGTTCTTTTTTTTGGCCCGGCGTGCATATTGTCTTGTTTTTCTGGCAGCCTGACTGGTAACAGTACAGCTGTTAATAATATATATATCTGCTGTTTTATCAAAATCAACTATTTTATACCCCTGATTTTTAAAATGGTCCATTATTGCTTCTGTCTCATATTGATTGACTTTACAACCCAGGGTATAAAAGGCAACTTTTGCCATACTAAAGATCACACTCCTATTATAAATATCTGTTTTATTTTAACTGGTCAAATTCATATAATATTGTTGTCATGGCAACCAGTCCTGCTGTTTCAGTCCTCAGTATTCTGGGTCCCAGAGTTACTGAAAAGGCTTTTGTTTTATCTGTTATATATTCTACTTCATCTTTACTAAAACCACCTTCAGGACCAATTAATATCAAAATATCCTTAATTGTACTTTTTCCTTTTTTATCGAGAATCTGTTTTATATCAGAAAGATTTTCCTCTGCCCTGTACAGTAAAACCAGGTCATAGTCAGAAGATATCCGGGTTATTCCCTTTAAGTTAAGCACCTTATTGACAACAGGGATAATTCCTCTTTGAGATTGTTTGGCTGCTTCTCTGGTAATCCTCTGCCATCTTTTTATTTTCTTTTTTTCCTTCTTTGCAGTTAATTTTACTATAGTTCTTTCAGTAAGTAAAGGAATTAGTTTTTTAAAACCAATTTCTGTTGCTTTTTGAGCTATTAAATCCATATTGTTTTTTTTGGGAAGGGCCTGAGCCAGTGAAATATTAATAACCGGTTCATTTTTATTTTTAATTTTATTTTTAATTTCTGCTTTAATAATATTATCTCCGAATTCACTCAGCTGAACCAGATAATCATTTTTTCGACCATCACAGATAATAATTTTATCTCCAGGCTGCAGTCTTAATGATTTTGATATATGATTATAATCATCACCGGTAATTTTAACTCTGTTTTCTTTTATATTATCTTCTTTAACAAAAAATCGATACATCTCTTTCAACTCCATATGAAGAAATATATGTCCTCCCCTGTTTCAATAAAACATGAAACACCTAACTTAAGGGGAGGACTAATATTTTTATATATTAACTTCTTTTAAATTGTAAGCAATATAACATCACCAAAGTATAGCATTCTTATCCTCTTATCAGGTTGTTCATCCTCTTCTTGAGGATTAATATAACCATCAGTTACATTTTCACCCGATTTCCAGGTATCTTCTAGCTGTACAACAAATAATTTAGCAAAAGAA
>PWOK01000039.1 GCA_003557445.1 Halanaerobiaceae bacterium | reverse complement strand
TTATAGGTTTTATGAAGAAAAATGGGAATATGATCCTTCAACTAAAATTATGAAAAGGAGGAATTAATGTGACTATAAGAAATTGCCATGATTGTGATGTTGAGATGGAAAAAGTCACAACTGAAACAAAAACTGGTTGGGGAGAATTTGAAATTATAATAAAAGGAATTGAAGCTTATGTTTGTCCTAAATGTGGTGATAAAGTGTTTGATTATAAAACCACAGATATGCTCCAAAAATTAGGTAAAAGTTTATCACAAAATTCAAATATAGATCATCTTGATATTCTTAATGTAGAAGAAGTTGCTGATTTATTGAGAGTTAGTCAACAAACTGTGTATAATATGATTAGAGATGGGCGACTTAAAGCATCTAAAATTGGGAGAGAGTGGAGATTATTAAAAAGAGATGTAGAAAGTATTATTAACAATAGTGATAATGAAATAATGGCAGCTGCCAGGGGTGAAGAGTTATCTAAAAAAGATCTTAAAGCGATTAAAGAAGAATTAAAGAAGATGTAATAAAGGGAGTGGCCTAATGTATAATAATGAAAATGCTCCCAGGATTTATGCCTGGGAGCTTTTGGAATTATTAAATATTAAAAATGTCCCTGTAAATCCATTAGAGATTTGTAAAATATTTAATATCGATATTGAATATAAGGATATTAACTTAGAAGGTGTGCTAATAGTAAAAAATGCATCAAAAAAAATCTTATTAAATAAAAACATTCAATATGAAACAAGAAGAAGATTTACTATATCACATGAAATAGGTCATTATTTGTTACCAGGACATGAAAATGTATATCGTTGCACTAATGAAAATATTGCAAAATATAATTGTTATGATGAAAAGGAAAAAGAAGCAAATATATTTGCGGCTGAATTATTGATGCCAGATAAATATTTTAAAAAAGATGTTAATGAGAAATCTTTAATATTAGATGATTTAATTAGTTTGGCAGAAAAATACCAAACATCATTAACTTCTACAGCCATTAAATTCATAAAGAACACTAAAGATTCCGGAGCAATTATTTTATCAAAAAATAATAATATAATTTGGTCTTTTAAAAGTGATTATTTTCCCTATGAATTACATGAGGACGACCAAATTAGTGAATTATCAAATGCATATGATTTCTTCTCTTTTGAAAATAATGTTGGCAAGACCTTGCAAACAGTTCCTTATTATTCTTGGATTAAGGAAAGTGACTGTGGAGATATGAATTTAACCTTGAAGGAACAATCATTAGGTTTTAATAATTTAGATTTAGTTTTTACGGTAATTTATATAGAATAATTTTATCAACTTTATCTTAGTAAATAGAATAATAAAATATTAAGTTATTTGTGCAGTGTATTGAATACAAAGAATTGAATTAAATTTTATCCTGCCATAATCCTGACAAAATACTTAAAAAAGGCTGAAAAACAGTAAAAAGTTGATTTAGTACTCCACGTTCAAATCCCAATATAGCGGGCTTTATGGGAATTACTGATAAATAATAAAAAAGCCCGAGCCGGACTTGAAATCCGGTGAAGCCGAAAGGTGTCGGGGTTCGAGTCCCAGTCCCTCCGCCACTACATAGCAAAGATTAGAGCCCTAACAGCTGAAGGGCTCTTTTTTTATTTGGATTCAAATTCTCATAGCAAATAAGTTCTAATTAAGAGAAGAAATCTTAAAACCAATTAAGTACTTGACAAAGTATATTAAGATGATATAATCTAATTAAGTAAAAACTAATATAAATTACTTAATGAAAAGGAAAGGAGGAATATTATTATGTCAGAAGAAAAAAAGAAATGTGAAAATCCTGACAAATTAAAAGGGAAGCCGGGAGAATGCAGTCCAGAACAAGTGAAAGAATGTCATGGTGAAAAAAAAGGGCATTCCTGTACAGATGATAACTAATACAATAAATATATTTTACCAGGGAGAGCACTCTATCTCCCTGGTTTTAAATATTCAGGGGTGAGACTATTGGGAAACAAAAGCAACAAATTGATAGATGTTGGTACACATGATAAACTAATGAAAAGAAATGCAATTTATCGAGAACTTTTTAGAAAACAGGATGGAGATGTAGCTTAAATAATTTTATTAATTTAAAGCAGGAAAGGAGTTTATTATGAATAAATCTATGATAAATAAATTAAAAGCAATTGCTGATGATACCAGATTAAAATTACTGGAATGTTTATTAACAAAAAATTATTGTGTTAAAGCTCTGGCAGAAGAAATTAGTATTTCTGAATCTGCCGTATCCCAGCATTTGAAAATTCTTCGAGAAGCTGATCTGGTTATTGGGGAAAAAAGGGGTTATTTTGTTCATTATTCTGTTAAAAGGGACAAATTAAAGTTAATAGCCAGAGAAATTGAAAAATTAGCCAGTACAAAAGTGGCTCAATGTAAAGATTGCAATAAAAATAGCAGTAACAATTAATTTTGCAGGAGGATATTATGGAGAGAGATTTTAGATTTAATTTAGAACAAGCAGCAGGAGCTATTGGTGGAGGTTAATTATTTAGAAAAGGAAGATTTTATCACATTCACGATCAGATTTGTTGTGATGGAGTTTTACTAACAGGAAGATAAACATGATTATAGAGAGGTAGTCCATTTGCCCATAAGTTATTGAATTCTGCAAAAGACATTTTTCTATTAATATAAAATCTTTTATTTAAAGGATTGATTTTTCTTTGTGGATCATAAAAGTATAATGTCTGATTATTCATGTTATAACCCATTAAAACAAGATAATGCTGCCAGTGGAAGCTATTTCCTATTAAAATAATTACTGGATGTTCATTAGATATATGTGTTTTCAAATTAAATAAATTACCTCTATAAACAGAAGTAACCAAACCAGAATTATTTAAATAATTGACAAGTCTATAGGGAGGTATACCAATGGTAAAAGGGATATGATAAGACATTTCCCTGTAGCTTTCTATACCCGAAATATTTATTCCATAATGCTGTAAAACAAAAGAAGCGGAATATCCAGCACACATATTTGCTTCCTGCTGTTTGAAACTGGAAAAAGAGGAATAAATGAGAAACCTGTCAGGTAAAGTTGTTATATAATCTTCTTTGCCCGGGAAAATATTATAATTTAAAATACAAAAGAAAAGAATAAGAGCTATTGAGAAAGTCAAAATTAAGATTCTATTATTAAAAAAAATAAAGTTTTGATATAAAGGTGTCATCTTATATTATTTTCCTTTCAATTTAAGATAAAAAGCAAGTAAATTTTAATTAAATTTTTTAAATTGTTGCATAACCATAGATATATTATATATGTTATATATAAATTTGCAAATAAAACCTCAATATATATTTTTTTTGATAGAAGTATTAGATTTTAACAACTTTTTTTTTGTTGAATACAATGAAGTAAACAGAAAAAAAGAGGTGAAATTATGGGTGATTATCAAAGGAGACCACCAGGAAGAGGAAGAACAGGACCTCTACAGGATTATGGCCCAAATCCCTTTGTGATTAACATTGAAAGAGCTACATTAAAAAATGATTATTATCGAATAGCTTTATGGACAGGAGAATATTTGCAGCTTACCCTAATGAGTATCAATGCTGGTGATGACATAGGTTTAGAAGTTCATCCTGACCATGATCAATTCATCCGTATTGAAAGAGGGCGAGGAATTGTTATGATGGGTGATAGAGAAGATCAGTTAGATTATAGAGCAGCAGTCTATGATGATTATGCAATATTTATCCCTGCAGGTAAGTGGCATAATTTAATTAATACAGGTCGTAGACCACTTAAATTATACTCAATTTATGCTCCACCTGAGCATCCCCGTGGCACAGTTCATGAAACTAAAGAAGATGCTGAAGAGTAAAAATATTGTTTGTTAAGAAAAGGCGGGGTTTCCCCCGCCTTTTAATCTAATGTTTTTTAATTATAGGTTCTGAGTTGATTAAACTTTTATAATCTTCAAGATTTCCTTCAGAGTAAAAACACTCTATGATTTTTCTACCAAGAGGCATTAAATCACTTTCCAGATATTGTTTTAAATTTTTCCTGAAAAAATTATTTATTATTTCATCTCCTTTATCATAGGCCTCTTTTCCTACCTCTTCCTGTTTTTCAACCTGTAAAAATTCTCTTTCCAGCTGTTGACCTTCAATCATAACTTCTTTTAAAGCATAACCCAGCAATGAAGATCTGGCAGGTTTCAACTGGTTTTCAGTGAACCAGGCTCCTCCTCTTCTGGCCAGATATTCTCTGGTAATCCATTGAGGCATAAAACCAACTTTCCAGGCCCCAATATGCTGATTGGGAGTTAAAATATAACGTACTTTAGGAGACTCAATAATTTGTTTTAAAAGTAAATTTGCCTGTTTTACTCTTTTACCGGTAACAAAAGGCCAGTAAGAACCAACTCCTTCTGATTTCATCCCTTCTGTATTAATAATACTGGGATTTCCATATCCACGAGGAGAAACCAGGCGCCACAACCAGGCTAAAGCAGGTGGTAGGACATGGAATAAACCGATTATACCATAGGTGGGGTTTTCTCTGGTACAGGGTGGTGTACGAACTCCAAAACTTCTGATATCAACTGTCACAGGACCATCAACTGTGTCAGGAATACTTTTCCGTGGAAATACAACCCGGGGATTGGGACAGGGTATTCCCGGTTTATCTTCAATATGTTCCCAGATTAAAGCTGTACTATTTGGTTGAGCATCGATATTTAAAAATAACAGAGGAGCCTGGGGATGACAGGACATCTCTTCCAGATAAGGATCTGTTCCATATTTTTCGATCTGATCTACCCTTATAAACCAGGCATTTTCAGCATCCATCAAGTTTAGTTTTTTATTATCCTGTTGTATTGAATTTGGGGTAACAGCCATATCATCAGAAATTGGTTTCAAATCACAACCCTGTGGAAGTGTTAATAATCTTTTTTCATTATTAATAGTATTTTTACCAAGTAATATTCTACCATCTCTTCTACGGTGCATATCTTCCAGCATTTCACTCTTTCCACCACCACTGGCTCCCTCATGAGTTATTGTTACTATATTATGATAGGGAGTTACTACCTGTACAGTAGAACAATGGAGAGTGGGCCATTCTTTTTTTTCTCCTAAATTAATTAACATTCCGTAAACACCTTTTTTGGCACTTGGTCCTGGATATAAATTATAACTAAACATTTCGTAAAGTTCTGGACTTCGGTTGTGAACTACAATCTGTTTACCATCAAAATGTGTATGACGAAAGGGTGGGGCAACATAAATAACTGCTTCTGGTTTAAATTCTCTATCTAATTTATCTATATCTACTATTCCCTGTAAAAGGGATAATCCCAAAGCAAAAAAGCCTGCATTTGCTGGAGCAATTACAACTGCATCCATTTCTAAAGTAGCCGGACCAGCATTAAAGAAAAACAAACATAATTCCTGTGTTTTCAGCCAGTCAAATGTTTCTTTTTGTAATTTTTTAAAATCATAACCAAATCTTTCTTCAAAGGAAACTTTATCTGAGGGCAGGTCATCAGCAATCACCATACAATCTGGATCACGTCTGCGCATATAGGGATCAGGATAATTAGCAGCAATACCATTTCTCACCTTACACACCCTGGCCTCTATAACTTTTCCTTTACCTTCTATATCATAACTAACATAGTGCCAGTCATCTTTTTTCTTGTCTTTATGAGATAGTTCCACAAGTTCTTCAACATTCTTTGCCAGGATATAATCCGGGCAGGCTGATAAAAGCTCTTTCACATCTTCTGGTAAAAATACTCTTTTACTAATTTGAGATAAATTCATCTTTTTCCCCCTTGAATTTTATACTTATTATATTTTATTAAAAAAAGGTCAATACTGTAACACTTCAATTTAAATTAAAGTGATATAGTATTGACCAATTAATGAATGATATTGAGATACCCTTCCTTTAATCTGTCAATAATTTATATTTAAAAATAATTATATTTAATCTTTTTAAGATAAGCAGACTTACAGAAGAATGATAAAATACCCCTCTTCTGTCTTTCTAGTTATATTTTTTTTCTATATTTTCATTTAAAGTTAATACAATTATTTTCTCTCCAGTTTTTGTGCTGACATCAGAATGAACACTGATAATTTCACAATCAATTTTCTCTTCAATTAATTTTCTAAAATTCTTCTCTTCATTTTCAAACAAAAGAGTTCTTAATTTTTTTACCATTTCAACTTCATCATTACGGGCAAGTCTTTTTTCAGACACACTAAAAAAGCCTTCTAATCTGATAATAATAAGATCTTTTACAATCATAGTATTAATTTTTTCAGGTCCTCTACCCATAACTTCAATTTCAAACCTGGTAACCACCTGATTAATTTGATCTTCAATTTGCCCTTTTGTCAATCTATCACCTCTGACCATTTATATTTCTTTTATCTATTTTATGTATTATATCAAAAATAAAAGAATAATCAAGAGTTATCATTAAGATATATAAAAAAATATAAATTATTAAAAAAATCATGAAGGAATTTAATGTTTTTTGTCGAAGTACATTAAATAGGAGAAAAGTACTAATTTATAAAACAACTAAATAATTGGCAAATTCATCGAAAGATGAAGACGCAAAGCCCTTGAGTCTAAGGAAAAATATTTCTATGATTGTCAGGCTGCA
>PWOK01000133.1 GCA_003557445.1 Halanaerobiaceae bacterium | reverse complement strand
CATTTCTTGGATCATAATAATTTTCTATAGTAACAATTTTATCCTGATAAGGACCTCCCCTTATAATTACCTCAGCTTTTTGTTTCAGGGGATCATATTCTGATTCTGCTTCAATATTTTCCACACTTTTTACCTCAG
Organism: Halanaerobiaceae bacterium; assembly: GCA_003557445.1. The sequence goes on along the minus strand of PWOK01000133.1, from coordinate 6,689 downwards.
CTCTAAAATATTCCTCATTTAACTGGTTCTGTGCTATAGCTGTGAGAGAAGACAAAAATAATATTACAACCAATATTAACAAAACTGATTTTTTGTTGAACATAATTTTATTCTCCTTTATTAAAATTTATTTATTTATAGTAAGAGGCTCAAATTCATCGGCTGCAGTAATTAAGTCTAATTGAAAATCAACTTTTTCATCTTCCTGAATTCTATCAGAAGATTTACCAAAATAATCTCCACTTGATATCTGTCCTGTTCCTGTCAGATCCAGCCAGCCATAAATATAATATTGATCATCCAGTTTCTCTAAATTATAAAAACCTTCCTGATCAGGATTTGTTATTTTACTTTTAAGATCAATAATATTTTCCTCTTCATCCTTTAAACCTGCAAATATTTTGATATCTGCTTTATTTTCAACCATTTTTACAGCTGCATGAGAATTTATCAATCCATAGCCATATTCATAATCTTTTCCCTGATCATCACCCAGGTCCTGAGCTGTTATCTTTAGTTTTTCTTTTATCTGAGCAGGATCAAGATCAGGCTCCAGACTTAACATTAAAGCAGCCACTCCTGCTACATGGGGAGCAGCCATAGAAGTCCCGGATCTTATTCCATATTCTCCATCAGGAACAGTGGAATAAATAGCTTCTCCAGGAGCCATGAAGTCAAGGTTATCACCATAACTTGAAAAATCACTTCTTTTCATATTATAATTTACAGAACCGACAGCAATTACTTCCTGATAGGCGGCCGGATAATTAACCTGATATCCGTTATTTTCATCACCGGTATTTCCAGCAGCAGCAATTATTGTGATCCCGGCATTATAGGCCCTTTCTACTGCTTTTTTTAAGCTTGTAGAACCCCCTGGAGCGCCCAGACTCATATTAATTATATCTGCATCAGTCTCATCTATTGCCCATTCAATACCTTCAGCTATATCTGATAATTTTCCATTTCCTTCTCCACTCAAAACTTTAACCGGTATTAAATTGATCTGCCAGCTTACACCGGCCACCTGTTCATTATTGATAGCACCAATTGTTCCGGCTACATGTGTTCCATGTCCATGTTCACTATTGTCATGGGTATCATAAATTGAACCATCATCTGTAAAGTTTCTACCATTGAGCATATTATCTCTTAAATCAGGATGATCACTGTCAACTCCTGTATCCAGAACTGCCACTGTTATTTGATTACTCCCGGTAGTAATTGACCAGGCATAGGGCAGACTAATAAGTGAATAATGTGCTTTTTGCTGATCATAACTATCAGCATTTTCCGGTATAACCGGTTCTATGAAAACACTGTAAATTTTATTTAATTCTGCATACTCAATATTGGGGTTTTTGTTTAATTTGTTAATTAAATCTTTAATATTCCTTTGTCCCACACCACTTACAATTATTGTGCCAAAGGCACCAGAGCTTTTTTTATGAAGCTGATGCTTGTTTAATATATCCTGTTTATCATTATCAGCTTTGAATTTAACTATAATTTCATCCTCTACATAATCAATCTCTTTTTCTGCTTGTTTTTCTGGAATATTAGAAACTGAAAAAGAACGTCCTCCACCACCATTATTATCTCCATCTTCATCTATTTTATTTATTAAAGATATATGTCCCTTTACTGTCAGTTTTTGAAATTTAGCTTCAATGATCAGATCCTGTTCTACAATTATTATTATTTCATCATTTTCTTCTGATTCCAGACTACCCAGCCATTCAACAAACTTCCAGTCTTTATCGGGAACAGCTGTAATTTTAACCTCTGTATTTTTCTCATATTCACTCTGCTGGGGATCAAGTTCAACAGTTCCCCCTACTGTTTGATTTACAGTTAAGCTGTATTCTCTGGTAGAAAAAAACCAATTATCACACCCTGAAATAAGGTTTAATATTGTAATAATTATTATTAGTATTAAAAAGAATTTATTTGCTTTCATTAAAATCCTCCATTAATGCTTTTTTTCTAATGTATTTCATTAATTATATTATTCTTTTATTTATTATGTCAAATTATTGACAGAAGTAAATGTAATCCATATCCAAAAAGAAGAATTCCTCCAGTATTAATTATTATTTTTTTTATCTTCTCCGGTACTCTGTTTTTCATGAAACCCATCAGAGGGCCAGCCAGAAGTAAAGGAGAAATGGCAGTACCTGCCCCAAATAAAAAACCACTTAATCCACCATAAAGATAACTACCACTACCAGCAGCATATAACAGCAGTCCCAGAATAATGGGACAGGGTATCAAGGGTGTAATAAAACCGGTAATTAACAGGACATCTCCGGGTATAATTTCCAGAATTTTATTCATCTTTTTACAGAAATATGTTTTGTCAAATAGTAAAATTATTAAAGAAAAAGCAAGCAAAAAAACACCCAGTAAAGCTTGTAAAATATTTGTAAAACCTGTAGTCATTATTCTTTGATAAAAAAAACCCCCTGTCATTCCTGCAATTAATCCAAGAACTGTCAGAGTAATAATTCTGGCCAGAGAAAAATACATTATGGCTAAAAAGGATTCAAATGTACCCTTTTTTTTCAGGCCAATATAGGGTAAAACAATTAAGAATTGATGAGTACTACAGGGGCCCATTCCTGCTGATAAACCTGCCAGAAACCAACCCCAGATGCCCATATAACTGATTTCCTGCATAAGCTATCATCCCTTTTATTAAATACTTCTTTCTGGTATTTTAATCAACAAAGTTAAACTAATAATTTTGAGAATAACAAGAAATATTAAAGTTATCCCCAGACCAAAAACTGGAAATAATATTAAGGTGATTAGTATTCCAGCCAGCCAGCCACCCATTAAATCAATTCCATAAATAATACCTGTTTTTTTCACTTCATTCTTTTGAGACATAGATATTATAGCCAGTGGAAATTCTGCACCAACTGTTATTCCAGTTATAAGAGCATAACCTGCAAAAAAGATTACTGTAATAAACATATTATTTGCCATTACAAATCTTTGCATTAAAAATGCCATTCCATAAAAGCCAGCAAGTAGTAATATAATAATAAATTCAAATTTTTTAAAGATTTGCAGGGAATCTTTTTTGTTCTTAAGAAAATAAGGTTCAAGAAAAGCTCCCAGAAACATTCCTCCCATAAAAGAGGCAACAAGGAACCCCATCATTTGATATACATATCCATATAAAACCTGAAAAACAAATAATAATAGTATATCAAAAGCCATTCCAGACATACCTGTAGTTCCAGCAGCATAAATCAATCTACTATCTTTACCAGGAATGAATATTTTGAAAAGCAACAAAATCAACAATCCTGTACCGCCTAATATAATAACTGTTTTCAAAAAACTTAGTTCCTGAAGATAAGTGAAATATTTTTCAACCCTTGGTGCAAACGCTCTACCCCAGTAGGTTAAGGCCTGGAAAAAAGCAGTCGGTTTAAAATCACGATTAATTTCAGCTTTTGTTTCCTTTATTGTATTTATTAACCACTGTCTTCTTTCTTCAGCCAGTTTGTAATTCAAATAATCTACTGTAATAAAACCAGCCTCTACTCCTCGATCATTTAACCTTTTTGCCATTAACTCAGTTTGAAGAGAAATAGGTAGATTTGAAGACAGAAAGATATTTCTATCTCCAGGTATTGTTTCAACATATTCAAAAACATCAGTAACTGTATAATAAAGACTGCTATTATATTTTACTAATTCTGGATTCAAATAACTAAGAGAACCTGGAAGTGTAAAGGCAAAAACCCCTGTTTCTGTAAGTTTATCTTTTACCTGTGAAAAAAACTCCACTGTAAAAAGCCGGTTGGCCTGAAGAGTTTCTGGTTCCAAAAACCCAATTAATATTAAATCAAATTTTTTATCTGTTTTATTTAAATAAAACCTGGCATCTTTTTTTTCAATAATTAATTCCTCTATGTCCAGTTCTTTACTTACCAGTGTAAAAGGAATTTCTTTACCCAGTTGAGGCAATCTACCATCAAGCTCTACATACACTATTTCCTTAAATCTGTGCTTTTTCAATTCATTTATAATTCCTCCCATACCATTACCCAGTATTAAAACATTTTCCGGATCAGGATGAGAAACCGCTGTCAAATGAACAAAATCAGCTGTTTGATATTTATCATAGGAAGGATCTGTAAAAAGAGGCCTTCCATCATAATAGACAGTGTATTCTCCCCTGCTATAAGAAATAACAATATTTCCATAGACAGTATTTTCATAATGAATAATATTTTCTTCTGCAAATTGCTGTAGGAGAGAATTACTATGAAGAAAGTCTCTTAAAAAAGGGAAAGAAAGTAAAGATATAAATAAAAATATAACCATAAATACTGATAACAAAAATATTTGCTTTTTTGTTTGTACAGAAAAAATCCTGTATAGTAAAAAACAACCCAGCAAATGAAGAAGACTAACTGCCAGAACAATTTGAAAAGAATCAAAAAAATTTACCAGTATTAATGAAAAGAGAACTCCTCCGGTTAAAGTTCCAGCAATTTCCCGGAGATAAACAGTGCCAGCACTGGATCTGTTTTGTTCTCTTAAATGCTTTTTCAATAATTCAACTGACACAGGAAATAAAGCCCCATGAATCAAACTTACTCCACTTAGCAGAAAAGAGGCAAAAAACAATTGAAACAGGGAGGCAGTTTCTCCAGGAATTAGGACAAAAAGAAAATTATCTATTCCCCGGCTAAGATAAATTGCCAGTGGTAATAAAAGAGCATATAGTATCATCAACAGTTTATATCTGTACTCTGCATTTTTGAAGGAAATTCTGGAAGAAATAAAAGAACCAGCAGCTTCAAGTAAAAGCCAGTTAGCCAGTATCAGACCAAGAGTGAGCTCATTACCATAAAAAGTTATCATCAATTCTCTTAATAATACCAGCTGTCCCAGAATACCTCCTGCTCCTGTAACAAATATTATACCACCGAGAATTTTTGTTTGTTCTGAATTTTTCATTCCCAGACCCCCGGAATCTCCTGTCCACAATTATCACAGATACCCCTTTCATCAATATAAATGGCTGTTACGGAAAAATGATAACGGCTGATTACCTCTTTTTCGCAATTTTTACAGAAAGTCGAATTTTTTAGATGTCCAGGAACATTACCAATAGAAATATAATTCAATCCCTGTTGACTGGCAATTTCAGCTGCTTCTTCTAAAGTTGCAACTGGAGTCGGTGCCAGGTCCTGCAAACGGTAAGAAGGGAAAAACCTGCTAAAATGAAGAGGTACATCTGCCCCCAGATTTTCATATATCCAGTCAGACATTTCCCTGATATCTTCTGGATCATCATTTAAACCCGGTAAAATTAGATTAACTATTTCCAGCCAGACTTCCTCTTCTTTTATTATTTTTAAAGTTTCCAGAACTGTTTCAAGTTCTCCCTGTGTTAAATCCTGATAATATTGATTATTAAATCCCTTAAGATCAACTGTCACTCCATCTATATATTTTAATAACTTTCTGAGTGGTTCAGCATTTATAGAAGCATTTGTATGGAAAATAACTTTCAGTCCTTTTTGTTGAGCAAGTTTGGCTGTATCATACATATATTCATAAAATACTGTCGGCTCATTATAGGTAAATGAAATTGCAGGAATATTGTTCTGTAAAGCTCTATCAACAATCTGCTCGGGAGTAATTTCTCTTCTATACCTTATTTCTTCAATACTTCTCTGTGACATATGCCAGTTATGACAGAATTTACAGCGAAAATTACAGCTGGCTGTGCCTATACAAAGAATATTCTCCCCTGGCAAAAAATGATGCATTGGTTCTTTTTCAACAGGATCTATTTGAATTGCTGATGCCTGACCATATACCAGGGTATAAAGATATCCTCCTCTGTTCTCTCTATTACGACAAAATCCTCTTTCACCTTCATCAATGACACAATTTCTAAAACAAAGATTACACTGTACTTTATTTTCAGATAATTTCTCATAAAACATGGCTTCCACGCCCTTAATGTTTTCCAGTACAGGTGTATCGTTCCTGTATAAATGAAAATAACCTAGAGCCAGAGTTATCCCCAACAGACAAATAATAGTAAACCATTTTGATCTCATTATCTGCATCTGGAAAACCTCCCTGGTTGTCGTTGTCCAGTTTTTTACTTAAGTGCTGTTTTCAAAAGAATTATTGCTCCAGCTAACAAAAAAACTACTCCCCACTGAATTTGTGCTGACTCAAGTAATCTTTCTGCAACTTCTTCCTCCAGCCCATATTCTCTTTCCATTTTAATTATTATTCCTGGAAAACTCAATTTGACAATTAAAATTGAATAAATTGTTATTAATAAAGATGTTATTGAAGTTATCAGTAATCCATTAAATATTCTTACAAAAGTGAAAAAAAGTGATATAATTACTAAAATAATAATGGCTGTACCCCCGGCAAAGGACCACTGGTAAAAAGAATATCTTCCAATTTGAGGTATATTTAAGAAGGGCAAAAACACAGCTATAGCAAGTAAAACTGAACCAATTATCCCTGAATAAAAACAGGATTTATCATGTTCTTTAAATCTGGATTTGTACTTTATTCCTCTGTCTTTTTCAGTATTTTTTTCTTTTTGTGTCATTTTATCACTCCCTTTTTATATTATATCACTTTAAAGTTTTTATAAAAGCTTCAACTATTTTTGGGTCAAATTCTTT
>PWOK01000023.1 GCA_003557445.1 Halanaerobiaceae bacterium | reverse complement strand
GCAGAAGCCATTTTTTCATCATCACTATCTGAATCTGCTTTAGCAGCCAGGGTAAGCATAGGTTGGGGAAATTCAATTGGTTCCAGTTTTATTTCATTATCAGCAGTACATAATGTATCTGATGTTTCCAGATCACCCATTTTAGCAACAGCACCAATATCTCCTGCTACTATGGTATCTACCTGATCCTGTTCTGCTCCATTTAATTTATATATTTTACTAACTTTAAGAGAGCTTTTTAAACGTGGAACATAAATTTCCTGACCTTTTTTTAGGGTACCACTATAAACTCGAAAAATTGATAATTTACCTATATAAGGGTCAACCATTGTTTTTCCTACCTGAGCTACAAATGGACTATCTTCTGCTATTTCTATTTCTTTATCATTAATACCCTTTAGTTTTTCCTCTTTTGCAGGGTCAGGTGTGAAATTAACCATATAATCTAATAAAAGGGAAACTCCCATATTTTTAAGAGCAGAACCTGAAAAAACAGGTACTATTTGACCCTGATTAACTCCTTTAACTAAAGCATTTTTGAGTTCTTCATTGCTAATTTCATCATCTTCAAGATATTTCATCATAAGTTCATCATCAAGTTCAACAATTTTTTCAATCATTTCAAATCTATGATCATCTACCATACTTTTAAAATCATCCGGTATATCTTTTTTTTGACCATTAGTAAACATTTTTTCTGACAGAATATCAATTACTCCCTGTAAATTTTCACCTTCACCACAGGGAATAGTTACTGTAAGTAATGATTCTTTAAAATTATCTTTTAATTCCTGTAATACTTTATCATATTTGGAACCTTCCGCATCAATTTTATTAATTAATATTGAACGAGATAACTGATTCTTACGGGCAATATTCCAGACATAATTTGTATTAACTTCAATTCCCGAATTACTATCAATTAATAAAACTGTACCCTCTACCATTTTTAAGGCACTAACAACTTCACCCCTAAAATCAGCATATCCGGGAGTGTCAATTAAATTAACAGCTTTGTCTTTCCAGTTAAAAGAAAAATAAGTATTATTAATAGAATACTGGTGATCTTTTTCTTCCGGCAAAAAATCTGACTTTGTGTTTTTATTTTTTACATTACCAGCCTGTTCAATCTGACCGGCATTTAAAAGAAACATTTCGGTTAAAGTTGTCTTACCGGCTCCCCCATGAGAAATTAAAGATAGATTCCTAATATTTTTAGTTTCCATAACCATTTTTAAAACCAGCCCCTTCTTTGTCCTTTTATGTTTTTTTATTCCCTCTATTTAAAAAAAATAAAGGTATTAAATCGCCCAGTTTGATTAATAATGTTGTTTTTACCTGTTAATATATTCTACAAAGAAAATAAAAGTCCTGCAATATTATTTTACAAAACCATATTATCTCTATGAATTACTTCTTCTTGATTTATATACCCCAGAATATCATCAATTTTCTGACTGTGATATCCTTTAATTTTTTTTATTTCCTCTGCAGAATAATTAGCCAGACCTTTACCCAGTATCTTTCCATATTCGTTTTTTATATTAACAAGATCTCCCCGTGAAAACTTACCTTTAACTTTAACAATACCTCCCGGTAACAAACTCTTACCATTATGTAACAAAGCTTTTTGAGCACCTTTATCAATAAAAACACTTCCCTTTACTGACATATTAAAACAAAACCATTGTTTTCTTTTTGAAAGTGTTTCTGAAGAAGGTAAAAATGTAGTTCCTATCTTAAATTCACAGTCTTTTTCAACCATTTTAACAATTTTTATTATTATATTTTTTTCATATCCAGGACCTATAATCATTGTAATACCAGATTCCATGGCTATTTTAGCAGCTTCAATTTTGGTATACATCCCACCTGTACCAAGTTCATTGTTTGTTTTTCCGGCTGCTTTTTCTATATCCTCAGTTATTTTTTCAACTTTATTAATTAATTTTAAATTTTCATTATTTATTTCAGGATTCATATTATATAATCCTTCAGTATCTGTTAGATTGATTAATAAATCTGCTTCTACCAGGCTGGCAACTCTTGCAGATAGGGTATCATTATCACCAAATTTAATTTCTTCTGTGGCTACTGTATCATTTTCATTAATGATTGGTATAACATCATATTCCAGTAATGTAACCAGTGTATTAAAGGCATTTAAATACCTGTTTCTATTTTTCATATCACTGGCAGTTAATAGAACCTGGGCACCTTTTTCACCATATTCTCTTAATAATTTATTATACAAACCAATTAAAAGACCCTGACCAACAGCAGCTACTGCCTGCTGCTGTCTGATAAGCCGGGGCCTTTTATTCATTGCCAGTTCAGCCATTCCTGCACCTATAGCTCCTGAAGTTACAAGTATAACTTCTTTACCTGAATTTTTTAAATCAACAATTTGTCTTAACAAATTATCAATTAATGTCAGGTTTAGTTTTCCCTCTTTATGTGTTAGGGTACTGCTTCCAACTTTGATAACTATTCTTTTATATTTATTGTTAGTCATTGATATCATCCTATTTATACATATTAATTATAAAACTTTCTTTAAATTATTTATAAAAGCTTTATTTTCTTCAGGTAAACCAATTGTAACTCTAATATGTTCTGGATAACCAAGAGGTTTACCAGGACGAATTATTATTCCTTTTTCAAGAAGTTGATTAAATAATTTTACTGAATCTGTTTTAACATTTATCAGGATAAAATTTGCTTCAGAAGGTATATAATCAAGACCTAATTTATCAAGTTCTTTATACAGATAGTTTTTTCCTTCCTGATTATTTTCTTTAGTTTTTTCCAGAAATTTATCATCTTTTAAAGCAGCTTTACCTGCAGCCTGGGCCAGACGATTAACATTAAAAGGGTCTCTTGCTTTCTTTAAAACTGTGATAATTTCCGGTGAACTAATTGCATATCCCAGACGAAGCCCTGCCAGACCATAAGCCTTGGAAAAAGTCCTTAATACAATTAGGGGATACCCCTGTTTAATATATTCAATACTATCTGGATAATTTTTATTATTTACATATTCATAATAGGCTTCATCTAAAACTATGATAACATTATCGGGCAATTTATACAATAATTTATCCAGATTTTTTTTATTTATAATAGTTCCAGTTGGATTATCAGGACTGGTAAGAAAAACTAAATTGGTTTTGGAACTTGCTGCATCAACAATCCCTCTTAAATTCTGATTATAATTTCTCATCCAGACCCTTATAATATGACTGCCCATTAATTGAGCTATAAAATTATATTCAACAAATGAAGGATAAGAAATAATAACCTGACTGTTAGCATTAAGAAAAGTTTCTCCAATAATTTTTATAATACCATCAGAACCATTACCAAAAATAACCATTTCTTCCGGGAGATTTTTTCCTTCACATAATGTTTTCTTTAAACTTTTCGAACCTCCATCTGGATAAAGATTAATATTATTGATTTCCTTTTCAATAGCTTTTTTAACTTTTTTTGAAATAGGTAAAGGATTTTCATTGGAAGCCATTTTAATGACTTTTTCAAGCCCTAACTCTTCTTTTACCTCTTTAATTGGTTTTCCTGGAATATATGGTTTTATTTTATTTATTTCTTTTCTTAATGATTTTTTCCATCCTTCATCTGGCAACTTTATTTTTTCCATCATTACCTTCACTCTCCTTATATTTAATTTTTTCGCGGGGATAACTACCCAGAATTTTGAAAAATCCACTCATTTTTTTTACTTTTTTTAGAGCTTTTGACAGCCCTGGATCATTTTGATGACCCTCAAGGTCAATATAAAATAAATATTCACCAAGTCTTTTTTTTGTTGGTCTTGATTCGATTCTTGTTAAATCAATATTTCTCGATGCAAATTCACCAAGTATTTCATGTAATACCCCAGGACGATTTATTTCTGGAGTACAGATTATAGATGTCTTATAATTCTTATCTTTTTTTATCTTTTCCTTTTTAATATCACTTTTCTGTCCAACCACAATAAAACGGGTATGATTGTTTAACTCTCCTTCTATATTTTTAGCAAGAATATTTAAATTATGAATTTCTGTTATCCGGCGAGACCCTATCATTGCTTTATTATTGCTTCCTTTTACTATTTTAGCAGCTGATGCAGTACTATCTGTATAATTTAATTCTACTTCAGGTAAATTATTATAAACAAAATCACCAGACTGAGCAATTGCCTGTGGGTGTGAATATATTTCTTTAATATCTTTCATTTCCACCCCTGGAGAAGCAAGTAAAAAATGTTCTATAGGTATAATAACCTCACCTGAAATCAAAAGATCTGTTTTTTTTAATAAAAGATCAAGGCTTATATTTACAGAACCTTCCTGAGAGTTTTCCAGAGGTATAATTCCTCTATCAATTGTTCCTTTAATCACTTTTTCAACAACTTCTCTTATTGTTTTATATGGATAAATTTTATCATATAAAGAACTGTATTTCAAAGCAGCCATTTCACTAAAAGTTCCTTCTGGACCTAAATAACCATATTTTTTAATAATAATCTTTCACCCCTTTTTTTATATTTTAAATTAAAAAAACCCCACATTCTTTAAAAGAACGAGGAGTTTGATTTCCCGTGGTACCATCTTAATTGACTTAAAGCCCACTTATACAGTTACTGTTTAATTAACAATAACCTGCCAGGATAACGGTAGGCTGCCGATAAGATCTACTATATTTTTCAATCCATGACTCCACAGGGGAACTTCATTAAATTTAATTTTATCCGGCTTTCACCCTCCCGGACTCGCTTTAAAAATCAAAAGTAATTACTTTCCCTGTTTCTCAGTCTTTATATTATTTAATTTTAAATTATTATACATCAGGTATAAAAAATTGTCAAGAAAAATTTTTATTGAGATTCCTGATATTTTTTTTCAAAAACAGAAATTACACTTTTTCTGGCATTTTCTATATGCTCACACACTATTTCGCGGGCCAGTTTACCATCTTTTTGAATTATTGCATCTAATAATTCCTGATGTTCCTCTAAAGCCTGTTCCAGTCGGCCTTCACGGGCCAGACTTTCTGAACGAAAACGGGTTATTTGTTCAAATAAGGAGTCCAGTAATTTTTGTAACCATTTATTTTTTGAAGCCTCATATATAATTTGATGAAAAGCAATATCAATTTCAATACATTTTTCCAAATCATTTTGTTTAATACAATCTTTTAGTTGTTCAATTTGTTTTTCCATTTCTTTGATTTGATAGGATCTAATATTTTTTGCAGTTAAATAAGCTGCAAGTCCCTCAAGCTCAACTCTCACCTGAAAAATATCATTAATTTCTTCAATTGATTTAATACCGGCTACAAAAATACCCTGTCTGGGAACAACAACCACAAAATCTTCCAGTTCCAGCATTCTAATGGCTTCTCTGACAGGAGTTCTGCTCACATTAAGCTTTTGTGCAATATCAACTTCAGTTAGTTTTTCACCAGGTTTTATTTTACCGGTCAAAATGCCTTCACGTAAAACCTCATAAACCTGTTTACGTAAGGGTTTATAACTATAGGAATCTATTTCTGATAAGTTTTTTATATTCATATATACCTCCAACAGTTTTAATCTGAAAATTTTTCTATTTTATAAATTTAATTATAGTGAAATATATATTAAATGTCAAGTTTTTTTAATCTTTCTAAAGCCTCTTTAATCCTTTTTTTGTTAACTGTCAGAGCTATTCTGATAAATCCTTCACCATATTCTCCATAGCCCACACCTGGAGTAAAGAAAACACCAGTTTTTTTAAAAACTTTTTGTGAAAATTCTGTAGAACTGTGGTTTTTTACCGGAACTTTTACCCAGAGATAAAATGTAGCTCTGTTTTTTTTGACCTCCCAGCCCAATTTTTTTAAACCATCTATAAGTATATTTCTTCTTTCAGTATATATTTTATTATGCAAGTCTATACATTTTTGTGATGAAGTTAATGCTTCAATTCCAGCATATTGAATAGCTTCAAAAATTCCAGAATCAATATTGGTTTTTAATCTTCCCAGAGAATCTATAATATCCTGTTTTCCAATAGCCCAGCCAATTCTCCAGCCTGTCATATTATATGGTTTTGAGAGAGAATTAAATTCTATACCAACTTCTCTGGCTCCTTCAATTTCCATAAAACTTACAGGCTGATAATCATCCAGGCCTATTTCACTATAGGCAGCATCATGAGCAATTATAATATTATATTTTTTTGCAAAATTAATTAACTCTTCATAAAAACCTATTTCAGCTGTTGCTCCAGTAGGATTATTGGGATAATTAACAAAAAATATTTTTGCCTCAAGAGCATCTTTTTCTTTTATAGCTTCCAGGTCAGGTAAAAAATTATTTTCAGGTAAAAGAGGAACAATAATTGGCTCTGCACCTGCCAGCAGTGTTGCTGTTTTATATACTGGATAACCGGGATCAGGAATTAATGCTTTATCTCCAGGATTTAGATAACATAAAGGCAGATGAGCAATACCTTCTTTAGAACCGATTAAAGATACTATCTCTAAATCCGGGTCAAAATTAACTCCGTATTGATCTTTATACCAATTACTAATTGCCTGACGATAATCATATAATCCTTCATAAGAAGGATAACTATGGGTTGCTGGATTCTGGATCATTTCACTCATTTTGTTTACAATATGAGCTGGAGTGGGTTGGTCTGGATCTCCTATACCAAAACTAATAACATCTACTCCTTCGCTTTTGGCCTTAACAATCATTTTATCAATTTCAGCAAATAGATATGGTGGTAACTTTTTAATTCTTTGCGCATTTTCCATTATATATTCACCCCAATTTTATAT
>PWOK01000098.1 GCA_003557445.1 Halanaerobiaceae bacterium | reverse complement strand
TTATGGCCGGTCCCTGTTCAGTTGAAAGTGAGAAACAAATCATAGATACTGCCCGGATAGTTAAAGAAGCAGGTGGTGATATTTTAAGAGGTGGAGCTTTTAAACCACGTACTTCTCCATATAGTTTTCAGGGCTTACTGGAAAAAGGATTAAAATTATTAAAAAAAGCTGCAGAAGAAACCGGTTTAAAAATTGTAACAGAGGTCATGGATCCCCGTGATGTTAATCTGGTTGGTAAGTATGCCGATATTTTACAAATTGGTGCCAGAAATATGCAAAATTATAGTTTGTTAAAAGAAGTGGGACAGGTTGATATTCCTGTTATGTTAAAAAGAGGTATGAATGCAACCTATAATGAATTTTTAATGGCAGCAGAATATATTATGTCTGAAGGAAATTATAATGTGATCCTCTGTGAAAGAGGAATAAGGACATTTGAAGAATATACAAGAAACACACTTGATCTTGTAAGTATTCCTATAATAAAAAAGATGAGTCATTTACCTATTGTTATAGATCCCAGTCATGGAACAGGATACTGGAAATTTGTAAATCCTGCCTCTAAAGGGGCAATTGCAATGGGGGCAGATGGTTTAATAATTGAAGTTCATCCTGAACCTGAAAAGGCTTTTAGTGATGGAAGGCAGTCCTTAAATTTTGATAAATTCAAAAAGCTAACAAATGAGTTAAAAGAATTTGCAAAAGTATCAGGGCGTGAATTGTAATGAAAATTGGTATTATTGGTCTGGGATTAATGGGGGGTTCATTGGGTCTTGCCCTGCAAAAATATCATTCATCAATTCAGATACTGGGCCATGATATTAATGAAAATCATTTAAAATATGCAAAAGAAAATAAAATAATTGATCATGTTTTAGAAAATGAAAACATTAAAGATCTGGATATTATATTTATTGCAGTACCGGTAAAAGCTACTATTCAGGTTATTAAAAACATATTACCATATATTGATAAAGAAAATACAATAATTACTGATATGGGAAGTACTAAAAGCTATATACAAAAACATATAAATGAAAATTATTCTGATCTAAAATTTATAGGTGGTCATCCCATGGCCGGGAAAGAAACTTCTGGTCCAGGAGAAGCCAATTCAGATTTATTCAAAAACAAAACTTATGTACTGTTAAAATCAAATGATAAAATAACAAACAAAATAAAAAAGGTATTACTTCCCACAGGATGTAATATAAAAATTTTCAAGGCACAGGAACATGATAAAATGGTTGCCCTTACAAGTCATTTACCACATTTCAATGCTGCTGTAATTATAAATCAATTAATTACAGCCAGTAATAAAAATATAAAAATTGAAGATCTTGTAGGAAACGGATTTCTTGATATGACCAGAATAGCAGGTAGTAATCCCCAAATGTGGCTTGATATATTTTTAACCAATAAGCAAAATATAATTGAGCAAATTGATTTATTTATTAACAATATTAATAAATTCAAACATATAATAGAAAAAGAAAAAAAAGAAGATATTAAAAATTATATGTTAAAGGCTCAAAAATATAGGACTAAACTGGAAAGGGAGAATAATAATGAAAATCACCATAAAAAAACATAATAATTTACAGGGTGAATTATTAATTCCCGGTGATAAATCAATATCACACAGAAGCATTATATTGGGTTCACTGGCCACAGGAAAAAGTAATATCTCAGGATTTCTGGAAAGTGAAGATTGTTTAAACACTAAAAAAGCTTTTCAGAAAATGGGAATAGAAATAAAGAAAATTAAACCTAAAGAATATATTATTGAAGGACAGGGAATACATGGATTAAAAGAACCAGTTGATATAATTAATTGTGGTAATTCTGGTACATGTATGAGAATAATTACAGGATTACTTGCTTCACAACAATTTTATTCTGTTTTAACAGGTGATAATTCTCTTAGAAGTCGTCCTATGGGTAGAATAATTAACCCTCTTGAGAAAATGGGAGCTAAAATATGGTCAAGGAAAAATCAACTTGCACCCTTGAGTATAAAAGGTAGTAAATTAAAGGCAATAGACTATAAATTACCGGTTGCCAGTGCTCAGGTTAAGTCATCTCTTTTAATTGCTGGATTATTTGCCAGAGGTAATATGACTATAACTGAACCTGGACCTTCCAGAGATCACACAGAAAGAATGCTTTTAAATGCCGGTATATCTCTGCAAAAAAAAGGAAAGACTATAAAGCTTATTAATAATGAAAATCATATATTAAAACCTTTAAATATCAATATACCAGGTGATATATCATCGGCTGCATATTTTATGGCAGCAGCTTTAATTACAAAAAACAGTGAACTTTTAATTAAAAATACGGGAATAAACCCTACAAGAAGTGGTCTACTGGATGTAATAAAAAAAATGGGAGGAAATATACAATTATATAATAAAAAAGAAACATGTGGAGAACCTGTTGCTGATATTCTTGTAAAAAGCAGTAATCTAAAAGGTACAGAAATTAAAGGAGAACTTATCCCAAAATTAATAGATGAAATACCGATAATTGCTGTACTGGCTGCCAGAGCTGAAGGAAAAACAATTATTAAAGATGCAGAAGAATTAAGAGTTAAGGAAACTGATAGGATAAAAGCCATGGTAAATGAATTATCAAAAATAGGAATCGATATAAAAGAACAAAAAGATGGTATGATTATAAATGGTAAAGATCAATTTGCAGGAGGAGCAACAATAAAAAGTTATGGTGATCATAGAATAGCAATGTCTATGGCAATTGCAGGATTGTGCTGTCAGCAGGAAATAACAATAACAAACTGTGAATGTATTGATACCTCCTTTCCTGAATTTTTAAACAGATTAAAAGAATTATTATAAAAAACTTGACTGAATCAGTTTTTTGTTATATAATCTTTTATAAATTAAAATATAGATGAGCCCAGTTTAGTTGAGTCTGAAAGAGATTAGTTTAGCTGAGATGAGTGTATAATTTATTATACCAGACTTTAAAAAGTCTGTTTTTTATTTCTAAAATAATAAAATTATTAATATTTTTTGAATACAATCATTCAAAAAATATATTTCAGCTATAATAAAATATCAAACTAAGCCAGGGTTATTAAAACTCTGGTTTTTTTTATATTTCTAAAATTATAGAAATTGAAAGGAGAATTTAAATGATTAAGTTTGAACAATTTTTAAAACTAAGCAAAAAGTATAATTTAATACCTGTATATGATGAACTGATTGTAGATACTGAAACTCCGGTTTCTTTATACAGGAAAATATCTAATATGAATGATTATTCATTTTTACTGGAAAGTGCAAGTAGTGGAGAAAAACTAAAAACCGGGCGTTATTCTTTTATTGGTATTAAACCTGAGAAAATAATAAAAAACAATAAAAATTGTATTGAAATTAGTAATAATAAGGGTGAAATAATCAAAAAAGAAAAATCAAAAAATATTTCAAAATTTATCAGAGATTTTTTAAAAAAGTATCAAGTATATCAGATTGAAGGTCTGCCACCATTTTCAGGAGGGCTTGTAGGATATTTTGGATATGAAATGATTGACGAATGGGAGGATATTTACCATCAGGATGAAAACAAATATATAAAAAAAAGTGATATTCCATCAGTTCTTTTAGTGGTGGCAAAATTAATACTGGTCTATGATCATTTAAATAACACAGTTAAAATCATTAATAATATTTATTTAAAAAATGGTATTGGTAAAAAAGAAAAGAAAAAAAAGTATAATGATAGCAAGAAAAAAATCAATAAGATAATTAATTTAATTAGAAATAAGGATTATGATAAAAAAATATATAAACCCGGGAAAATCACAACAAACAATTTAAAATCAAACACAGAAAAACATGAATTTGAAGAAATAGTTAAAAAAGCTAAAGACCATATTAAAAAAGGTGATATATTTCAAATAGTATTATCTCAGAAATTTTCTGTAAAAACAGAACAACATCCTTTCGATATTTACAGAGCACTAAGAGTTAGTAATCCTTCTCCCTATATGTTTTATTTGAATTTCCCTGAAATAAAATTAATAGGTTCATCTCCGGAAATTCTGGTACAGGTACAGAACAAAAAAGTTATTTCCCGGCCCCTGGCAGGTACCAGAAAAAGAGGAGAAACACGTTCTCTTGATTTAGAACTGGAAAAAGATTTAAAAAATGATAAAAAAGAAAAGGCTGAACATATTATGCTGGTTGATCTGGGAAGAAATGATCTTGGCAAAGTTTGTAAATATAATTCAATAAAAGTTACTGAGCTGATGGGTATTGAATATTATTCACGGGTTATGCATCTTGTTTCTCAAGTAGAAGGAGAAATCAAAGATAATTTAACAGGTATAGATGTTTTGAAAGCTACATTCCCTGCAGGTACAGTATCAGGAGCCCCCAAAATTAGAGCAATGGAATTAATAAATAAACTAGAAAAAGAAGCAAGAGGGATATATGCAGGAGCAGTTGGTTATATTGATTTCAGGGGAAATATTGATACCTGTATTGCTATTAGAACATTCACATATAGAAAAGGCGTTTTATCGGCACAGGTTGGAGCAGGTATAGTTGTAGATTCAGATCCTGAAAAAGAATTTAAAGAAACCCTTAATAAGGGTAAAGCTTTATTTGAAGCAATTGAAATTACCAGAAAGGAGGCTCCATATGGTCTTAGTTATTGATAATTATGATTCATTCACTTATAATCTTGTTCAGTATCTGGGAGAAGTAAAGAAAAATATAAATATTGAAGTATATAGAAATGATAGAATTTTGATAGAAGATATAGTTCAAAAAAAACCATCACATATAATAATATCACCAGGACCTGGACGACCTGAAAATGCTGGTATTTCAAATAATATTTTTAAATATTTTAAAAAGAAGATTCCTATTCTTGGAGTATGTCTTGGTCATCAATGTCTTGGTCAGGTTTTTGGTGCCAGAATAATTGAAGCAGAAAAAATATATCATGGGAAAACTTCAGAAATTTATATAAAAAATAGTAATATGTTATTTAAAGATATTGAAAATCCCTTTATTGCTACACGTTATCATTCTTTAATTATTGATCCGGATTCTATACCAGACTCTTTAAATATTATTGCAGAAACTAAAGAAAAAGAAATAATGGCTATAAAACATAAAAAATATTCATTATATGGAGTCCAGTTTCACCCTGAATCTATTCTTACTGAATCAGGAAAAAAAATATTGAAAAATTTTTTAAAAATAAGGGAGGTTTAAATATGTTTGTAAAATATATCAAAAAAGTTATTGATGGTTATAATCTGACAGAAGAAGAAATGGAAAAAGTAATGATAAATATCATGAAAGGTAATCTTTCCAACAGTTTACTGGCAGGTTTTTTAGTAGCTTTAAGAATTAAAGGAGAAACAATTTCTGAAATAACTGGTGCAGCACGGGTTATGAGACAAATGGCTGTAAATATTTCCTGTGATAAAAAATTAATTGACACCTGTGGAACTGGAGGAGATGGAAGTGATTCTTTTAATATATCAACTGCTTCAGCACTAATTCTTGCTGCCGGGAATTATACTGTAGCCAAACACGGTAATCGTTCAGTTTCAAGTAAATGTGGAAGTGCTGATGTACTTGAAGCACTTGGGATTAACCTTGAATTAACCCCGGCTCAGGTAGAAACCTGTTTAAAAGAAACAGGAATGGGTTTTTTATATGCTCCAGTATTTCATAAAGCCATGAAACATGCTGTAACAGCAAGAAAAGAACTGGGGATCAGGACAATATTTAATATACTGGGACCATTAACCAATCCAGCAAAAGCAGAATATCAGGTACTTGGTGTATTTGATTCCAGATTGGTTTTACCAATGGCTGAAGTTCTAAAAAATTTAAAAGTTAAAAGAGCTATGGTTGTTCATGGTGCAGGAGGTCTTGATGAATTTTCTCTGGCTGGAAAGAATAAAGTTGCTTTTTTAAAAAATAATAATATATCTATTGAAACTATTACACCTGAAGATGCAGGTTTAAAAAAAGCAAAACTGGAAGACATAAAGGGAGGTAATCCTCAGGAAAATAAAGATATAATCTTAAATATTTTTAAAGGTAAGAAAGGGCCTGAAAGAAATATTGTTTTATTAAATACAGCAGCAGCTATTATAGTTTATGGGGATACAGATAACTGGAAAGAGGCTGTAAAAATAGCAGATGATATAATAAAAAGTGGAAGAGTTCTTAAAAAAATTGATGAATTAAAAGAATTTACAAATTTAAAAGAAGTGATTATATGATTCTTGATGATATAGTTCAACATAAAAAGAATGAAATAAATAATATTAAAAGTAAAAAAAAATCTTTAATTAAACAATTAAAAAAAGATAAGTTAACTTTAATTGCTGAAATCAAAAAAGCTTCTCCCAGTAAAGGAATTATATCCAGTAACTTTAAACCTCTAAGCATTTTAAAAAAATATCAAAATGGAGGTGCAGATGCAATTTCTGTACTAACAGATCAAAAATATTTTCAGGGAAGTAATGATATATTTAAAAAAGTTAAAAGAAATACAGACTTACCTGTTTTGAGAAAAGAATTTATTATTGATAAATTACAAATCTATGAAAGTTGTTTAATAGGAGCAGATATAATATTATTAATAGCTGCTATTCTTGATAAAAATAAAATTAATAAATTTTTAGAAATATGTAGAGAACTTGGTATGGAGGCTATAGTTGAAATTCATAATCAAGTTGAACTGAGAAAAGTTATAGAGACAAAAGCAAAGATAATTGGAATTAATAATAGAAATTTAAATAACTTTACAGTAGATATAAATACAACAGGAAAAATAATCAAGCATATGGTAAAAAAGAATATTAGAAAAAATTATTATATTATTTCTGAAAGTGGTATTAAAACTTCTGAAGATATTAGAGTATTAAAGAATGTTAATATTGATGGTGTGTTAATTGGAGAAACATTAATGAAAACCAGTGAGCCAGAAAAAAAAATATATGAATTAATGGGAGATTAAATATTATGGTTCAAATTAAAGTATGTGGTTTAACAAGAAAAAAAGATGTTATTGGTGCTATAAAATTGGG
>PWOK01000139.1 GCA_003557445.1 Halanaerobiaceae bacterium | reverse complement strand
TGCCATGGCCATTGTTTTAATGGATAAAAAATATCTAATAGCACAGGTAATGGATGGTTACAGGATTATGGAGGAAGAATTATCAGGCCAGGGTTTTGAATATATTCCTTTATACTGGTATCAAAAAGATATCAAAGAAAAAGCCCTGGAAATTATTGATGGATTAAATGTTATTTCCGATATAGAACTTAAAAATGCTGATTTTAAACCCGGAAAATTTTATGATTTTCATTATCCTTTTACTGATGGTGAAATAAAAAGATATAGAGAATTATCTCAGACAGCAGAAAAAATATTATGGAAAGTAGCCAATAATATAGAACCGGGAATGACAGAACTTGAAATTCAGGGTATGCTGGCCAGAGAATATGAATCCAGAAATATTTTTGCTGATGTATTGCTGGTTGGCAGTGATGAAAGGGTATTTAAATACAGACATTTCAACTCAACAAAAAAGAAAGTAGAGAAATATGTTATTTTATCACCTGCTATAAGAAAAGGAGGTTTACATGTTAATCTGGCCCGTTCAGTATATTTCGGGAAAACCCCCCGGGAATTGAAAAATAAATATGAAGCAGTCTGCCAGATTCAAGCAGCAGTTTTTTCTCATTCACTTCCTGGAGTTTATTTTAAAGAAATACTTGACCTTCAAAAAAAATTATATAAAGAGCTGGGATATGAAGGAGAATGGGAAAAACATTATCAGGGTGGTATTACCGGATATATGGTTTCTGATCCTACCTTATCGCAAATGCCAGAGGCCAAAGTTAAATGCTGTCAGGCTTTTGACTGGTTTATAACCATAAAAGGAGCAAAGGGGGAAGAACTTCTCTTAAATCCTGAAGGAGAACCTGAACTGTTATCAGTAAACGGTAGCTGGCCGGTTAAAAGGTATTCATTTCAAAATTACAATTATGATTTACCTGTTATTCTCAATAAATAAGGTAATATTTTAATTATTTATGGTAAATTATACAATAAACTTAAATACCTATAAATCCTTGACATTCAAAAAGGATTAATATAAAATTATTTATAAGTAGTATTAAAAAATGCATATTTATTTAAATTAAACTATAAAATATTTTCATATATATTAAAGGAGAAGTTCAAACAAATCAGCTGTATATTTCGAGTTTTCGAGTAATTATTATATAATACATATGCATTTTTATATTATAAAAACAATGGGGAGGTTAGGGAAGTTTGAAAAAAATTAAAAATATTTTTTTAGTTGTTATATTATTAATGATATTATTATCAATTCAATCTGTAAAAATTGAAGCTGTTCCTTATAATAGTTATATTTATGATTTCTTTGAAAACATTAAACCAGCACCTATACCATATATACCTTCAGTTGTAATTGATAATAACAGATTAAGAGAAGAACTTGATACTGATTTAAATGCTTTACGTGATGTATCTGTTAAAAACTCAAAGATTTATGTTGTGGATGGAGGAAATAATAGAGTTATTGTTTTTGATTCAAATTGGAATATTAGTAAAATTATTTCAGGTTTTGAAAATGAAAGTGAAGATGATGCTTTTAATGATCCACGGGGAATTTATGTTTCTTCAGAAAATGAAATTTATATTGCAGATAGAGGTAATAGAAGAATAGTTAAACTAAATTTAGAAGGAGAATTAATTGATCTTATTTATGGTCCTACCTCTGAAGATGATGAAATAATCGGAGAGGATTTTATCTTCAGGCCACGAAGGGTTCAGGTTAACCCGAGGACCAGATCAATTTATGTAATTGCTGAAGGGGAATATGATGGAATTATGGAATTTAATCAGGAAGGTCAATTTCAGGGATATATTGGGGCTCCTGAAGTTGAAAGAAGTTACTGGGATCGCCTCTTATATCAATTTGGTACTGATGAACACAGACAGAGGATAAGGCAGGCATTACCTCCTGAGTTTAACAATATGTATGTGGATGATAGAGGATTAATATATGTTGTTGAAGCCGGCCCAATAACTGAGGAAACATTAAAAGTACTTAATCCAGCCGGGCAGAACATCTGGCCGGAACGTATGACTGCCCTTAGAGAACCAGTTGGTGATTTACATGATGATGAGGGGGATGAAGGAGAACAGCGGTTTATAGATGTAAATACACTTGAAGATGGTTCTATAATAATTCTTGAAAGAGAAAGAGCCAGAATTTTTACCTATGATTTTACAGGTAATTTATTATATGTTTTTGGTGGTGGAACATCTTTAAGAGAGGGAGGATTTAATCGTCCTGTGGCTTTGGAAACTCTAGAAGATCAAATAATAGTAATCAATCAGGACCCTGCCCGAATTCTTGTATATGAACCTACTGATTATGCAAGGGATATTCATATGGCTATTTCAGAATATAGGAGAGGTTTTTATACCCAATCAGCGGAAAGATGGTATGAAGTTTTAAAGCATAATTTACATCATGAACTGGCTTATATCGGTATTGGAAGACATTTTTTAAGGACTTATGATTATGAAAATGCAATGAATTATTTTGAAATGGGACAGAATCGAAATTTATATTCAAGAGCATTTACAGACCACCGTAGAGAAGTAATTGAAGATAATTTTGGTACTATTATTTTATCCTTTATAATTTTAATATTATTGATAATATTAAAATTTAAATTACCTCAGTATATTGAATTTGAAGAAATTAGCAAAAAACTATCTGAAGCAGCCAAATCACAAAAACAGGAATCAAAAAAAATATTTTTTTCAATTGTTAATTTTATTTATAAATTCCTTAAAAATTTCAGATATGCATTTTATTTAATATTACATCCATTTGATGGATTCTGGGATTTAAAGCATGAGAACAGGGGGAAATACTCTGTAGCTACTTTTATACTTATTCTGGTCTGTATAGCTTATGTATTTATGCGTCAATATACAGCATTTATATTCAATCCACGTGATTTACAACATATTAATATTTATATGGAATTGGGTAGTGTATTAATTCCTTTTGGTTTATGGTGTATTGTTAACTGGGCTTTCACAACTTTAACAGATGGTAAAGGAACTATAGGTGATATTTATAAAACAACTGCTTATGCCCTAACACCAATATTCCTGCTAAACATTCCAATAACTGTTATCAGTCATGTTTTAACTGCTGATGAAGAAAATTTTTACCTTTTATTCCTTTCCGTTTCAGTTATCTGGGCTATGGGATTACTTTTCTTTGGAACTCTAGTTACTCATGATTATTCATTGGCTAAAAACACTTTAAGTACTATAGTTACTTTAGTAGGTATTGCTTCAGTGCTCTTTTTATTCCTGCTTTATGTATCAGTAGTTGGTCAGTTTATAGGCTTTATTCGAGCCGTGATGAATGAAATTTTACTTAGGGCATAAAATGTAAAAAATAAAAAATCAAAGGTGATTTTATGAAAAATAAAAAAATGATTTTAATTTGTATTTTATTATTTACATCTATGATCTTTTTATCAGCATTAGCAACTGCTAATTTAGCAGACATGGATGTGGTAACGGAAAACAAATATTTAGCTTTATATGTAAATGAAGAGTTTGCAGAGATAGCTATTAAAGATAAGGAAAATCAACATATATGGTATTCTAATCCACCAGATAGGGAGGATGATCCTATTGTAAGTGGTGCAAGGAACAGAAATCTATTAAATTCTCAGCTTACTCTTGAACATTATGGTCCCGATGGTAGAACAACTTTTATGAATTCTTATGCAGATAGTATACAGGAAAATCAGGTTGAATTTATGAAAATTGAAAATGGTATCAGAATAGAATATTTATTGGGTGAACAATGGAGCGATAGTCAATACAGACCGGGTTTTATAACCAGAGAAATTCTTGATGAAATTGCTTCTTATGCACCGGAATCACTTGGTTTATTTGAAGATGGTATAGAAAGAGATGATTTATATGATGAATATACTGAAGTCAGACTTGAAAAACTTGGAGATAGAGAAAGATTAGATTTATCAGGAATAGACTATGAAGAAACTTTAGGTGAATATACTATTGTAGAAATTAATGAAGATGGGGAAAGTATAATGAGCTCTGATGTAATTTATGAAGTCTTTGATATTTATAGAGCTCATCGAGAAGATATTGAACGAAACAGTGATATACGTCTTGAAGATTTAAAACCTTTAATAGATAATTCTGCTTTTTATGCTACTGCCAGAGTTGGATTTGTTAGGTCTGCTATCGAAGGGCTATTTATGGAAGCCGGATTAACACCTGATATAACAAATGAAGCTCATATTAAATTTAATCTTGATCCTCAAATACCAAACCCAATGACATTCACGGTTCCTTTGGAATACAAAATTGATGGAAGAGATTTACTTGTAAGAATAATAACAGGAGAAATCAATTTTCCTTTTCTTGAGGGTGTTACCAGAACAAGGAGAGGTAGCTGGGCCTGGACAGTTAGATATTATCAATCTTTACCTCATACTATAGAATTACTACCATTTTTTGGAGCAGCAGGTCTTGATCAGGAAGGATATATGTTTGTTCCCGATGGTTCTGGGTCATTAATTTATTTAAATAATGAGAAAACAGGAGAATCTTCATATCTGGGAAGGGTGTATGGTGATGATCCTGGCAAAGAACCTGTAGAAACAAGTGATAGAGGAAGAATTCAGGATATTATATTACCTGTATTTGGTTTAAAAGAAGAAGATAAATCTTTTCTGGCAATAATTGAGAAAGGTGCTGCTTTTGCTTCCATACATGCCACAATAGCAGAAAGAAGAAATGCATATAATTATATTTATCCCTCTTTTAATATTAGTTATGCCTCCAATAAAAGTTTTGAATTTGGTGATATTGGAACTATGGGTGTAAATGCTTATAGTGAACGTTTACCTGAAACTGATATTGTTCTCAGATATAAGTTTTTCAGTGGTAAAGATGCTGACTATGTGGGGATGGCCAATAAATATAGAGAATATTTGATTGAAAAAAACAACCTTGAAATCAATGAACCTGAAGAAAAAGATATACCTTTAAATATTGATATTATTGGTTCAGTGCCTATAAACAGGCCGGTTTTGGGTATCAGCAGAAAGGTAGAATTTCCATTTACAACGTATAAACAGGCACAGGAAATGATTGAAAGTTTAATGGAAAATAATATTAATCAATTTAATATTAAATATTCAGGTTGGTTAAGTGGAAGCATCTATAATGATTTCCCTGATAGTGTTAATAGAATTTCAGATCTTGGAAATAATGAAGAATTTACTTCTTTTATAGAATTTACTAAAAACCATAATATAGGATTATATCCAGCAGTAGAATTTTTGAATGTATATGATTATAACTGGCGAAACAATTTTACTTCACGTAAACATGCTTCAAGATATTTAAGTAATCAGGTTGGATATAAACTCAACTATAATCCAGCTTCATTTCAATATGAAAGAGAAGATGCCCCTATACTCATATCAACAGATCATCTGGAATATGTTATGGGTTCCTTTATAGATGATTTTAGCAATTATCAGATTGATGGACTATCATTGAATTATATGGGATCTCAATTGCATTCAAATAATTATAGAGATGATGTCAAAATGATTGATCGTCAACAGGCAGCAGATTATATATCTGAAAATCTGCAAAAATACAGTGATTCCGGTTATGATATTATGGTTTCTGGTGGTAATAGTTATGTATTACCATATGTTAGTCATGTGATTAATATGCCAATTAGTTCATCAAAAAGATATTTTACCGATGAAAGTATTCCTTTTGCACAGATTGCTTTACGAGGTCTTGTAAACTATTCTGGGGGACCAATTAATCATGCCAAAAATATTAAGGAAATTATTTTAAAATCAATTGAAGTTGGAGCATCTCCATTTTTTCAACTTGGATATGAAAATCAGAGTTTATTAAAAGAAAGTCAATTTCATGATTTTCATTCACTTGAATTTGCCAACTGGTCAGAAGAACTAATAAGAATATACCATGAGGCAAATGATGTATTAAAATATGTTTATAATCAACCTATAGTAGGCCATAAACAGGTTAAAGATAATGTTTTTGTTACCAGCTATAAAAATGGAAAATCTATTATTGTTAATTATAATAAAAATAAGATTGAGTATAATGATTATATAGTTGAAGGTAAATTCTACAAGATGGTAGAGGGTGATATTTTATGAAAAAAATTAAGGAAATATTAACTATCAATGTCTCCTGGAAGAAAAAAAAGATGATATGGGGTATAATATTTATACTACCTTTTATTATTGGTTTTCTATTATTTTTTCTGGTGCCATTTATTCAGTCAATTAGATTTAGCTTTCATGAAATAAATATTGGAACAACCGGTTATACACTTGACTTTGTAGGTTGGGAAAATTATGAATATTATTTTGTAGTTCATACTGAATTTGTAGAGGATTTATTAAAGACAGGTAGAGATACACTACTTGAAATTCCTGCTATATTAATATTTAGTATGTTTATAGCAGTAGTTTTAAATCAAAAATTTAGAGGTAGATTATTAATGAGAACAATCTTTTTTCTTCCTGTTATTATAGGATCTGGTGTAGTTGCTGAAATGGCAAGATATGATCCTTTACAACATCAGGTTGGTGCAGCAGCATGGGCTATAAGAGATGTTTTAATAGAGGATTTTGCTGAACCTTTATTGATGGAATTTAATCTACCTGAAGAAATGCTAGATTATATTACTGATATGTTTGCCCAGATTGGTAGTATTATAAATGCTTCAGCAATTCCCATATTAATCTTTTTGGCCGGGTTACAATCTATACCATCATCAATGTATGAAGTTGCAGATATTGAAGGGGCTACAGCCTGGGAAAAATTCTGGAAAATTAGTTTTCCCCTTATGAGCCCTTTGTTAATGACAAACATTGTATATGTAATAATTGATTCATTTGCTGCTCCAGATAATACAATTATACAAAATTATATACTGGAATTAGGATTTAGAGGTAGAGCTTCAGCAGTGGCCTGGATGTATTTCTTAATAGTAGTTATTATTCTTGGAGTTATTAGTGCAATAGTAGCACCACGAATTTTTTATGAAGAATAATTTGTTTT
>PWOK01000327.1 GCA_003557445.1 Halanaerobiaceae bacterium | reverse complement strand
CCATATTCAGCAAGAACAATATCCTGATCATCAAAAGCACTTCCATATCTTGCAAGTACAAGTGTGCCCAGTCTTTCACCTCCACCAAGAACAGGAACAATAGTGGTCAGTTTCTCAGAATATAAACAATCTTCTTCATCAGTAAAAACACACTCACCCTCTTCCTGCTCAATATTTTCTCTGGTACCATTTATATTCAAAAGAGCATTATTATAATCTTTAGGAAAAAATCCTTCATCAATAACTTTTCTTTCCATAATATCACATTCAAAGTCATCCAGTAAACTATACCCCAGTATTTTCCCTTTTCTGCTGTTAATATACACATTGCATTTGATGGCATCTGATAGTACATCAGCCATTTCTGAAAAATCTACTCTTTTACCTCCAGTACGCTGTAACAATCTGTTAATTTTTCTGCTCTTATTTAATAATTCACTCATTTTTTTATTACCTCCATATTTTTGTTTTTTAATATTTTATAGCAACCTGTACAATTATTTTTTTTATACAGGTAAAAACTAAATTATAACTAAAGAATATACTTGCTTAAATCTTTATCCTGTACAACATCTTCCAGTTGATTTTTAACATATTCAACATTAATATTTAATTGCTCTTTTTCTATATCTGATGCTCTAAAAGATATATCTTCAAGCAATTTTTCCATTATTGTATGCAATCTCCTGGCACCTATATTTTCAGTCTGTTCATTTACTTTAAAAGCAAATTGAGCAATTTCTTCGATTGCTTCTTCAGTAAATTCAATATCAATATCTTCAGTTTTTAATAATGCTGTATATTGTTTGGTTAAAGCATTTTTAGGCTGAAGTAATATCTCTACAAAATTTTCCACTGATAAACTCTGAAGTTCAACTCTAATGGGAAAACGTCCCTGTAACTCAGGAATTAAATCAGAAGGTTTAGCAACATGAAAAGCCCCAGCAGCAATAAATAAAATATGATCTGTTTTAACAGAACCATATTTTGTAGAAACCGTTGAACCTTCAACTATAGGTAAAATATCTCTTTGAACTCCTTCTCTGGAAACTTCAGGTCCAGAACCCGACTCTCTCCCGGCAATCTTATCCAGCTCATCCAGAAATATAATTCCATTTTCTTCTACAAGATCAATAGCCTTTTCACTTACTTCATCCATATCAATTAATTTTTGTGCTTCCTCATCTTTAAAAATTTCTTTTGCCTCATCTACTGTAACTTTTCTTTTCTTCTTTTTCCCCGGGAATATATTACCAAACATATCCTGAAAATTAACTCCCATTTCTTCTACACCAGACCCGGAAAAGATTTCCATCATTTGTGGGCTTTTTGACTGAACTTCAATTTCTATCATCTGATCATCAATTTTTCCCTCTCTTAACCTTTCTTTTAAACGTTGTCTGCGTTCATAAAGATTTTCATAATTATCATTTTCCTTTTGATCCTCTTTATCAAATAAAAATTCAAAGGGATTTTTCCGGCTTTTATTGGGTACCGGCAATATTGTATCAATAATCCTGTCTTCAGCCAGTTTATAGGCCTTTTCTTCCACTTCTTTAATTTTATTTTCTTTAA
The DNA here is from genome assembly GCA_003557445.1 of Halanaerobiaceae bacterium. Next base: position 5,585 of record PWOK01000327.1, on the reverse strand, counting down.
TTAATCTTATTGCATTTTCCAGAAGATCCCTGACCATTGATTCTACATCTCTACCCACATAACCTACTTCAGTAAATTTGGTTACTTCAACTTTAATAAATGGTGCATTGGCAATTTTGGCAAGCCTTCTGGCAATTTCAGTTTTTCCAACACCTGTAGGACCTATCATTAAAATATTTTTAGGTATAATTTCTTCCTGAAGATCAGATTTAATTTGTTTTCTTCGGTATCTGTTTCTTAAAGCAATTGCAACCGATTTTTTAGCTTTGTCCTGTCCAACTATGTATTTATCCAGCTCAGATACTATCTCCCTGGGCGTTAATTCTGAATTCATAAATTAACCTCCAATCTCTTCAACAGTTATATTTTCATTAGTATAAATGCAAATTTCTGAAGCAATTACTAGGGCTTTTTTTGCTATTTGACCGGGATTTAACTCTGAACAGTTTTTAATTAAAGCTCTGGCCGCTGCCAGAGCATAAGGACCACCAGAACCAATAGCAATAATATTATCATCTGGTTCAATCACATCACCTGTTCCCGATATAAGTAAAAGTTTATTTTCATTGGCAACAAGTAATAAGGCTTCTAATTTCCTTAACATTTTATCTGTACGCCATTCTTTGGCAAGTTCAACAGCCGCTCTTTCTAAATTTCCATGAAATTCTTCAAGCTTTATCTCAAATTTCTCAAATAAAGTAAAAGCATCTGCTGAAGTACCTGCAAAACCAGCAAGTATTTCATTTTTATATAATCTTCTAACTTTTCTGGCTCCTGTTTTCATTATTGTTTCACCAAGAGTAACCTGACCATCACCGGCCAGTGCAACTTTTTTTCCTTTTTTTACAGCAACTATAGTTGTTGATTCAAATTTGTTTATATCCAAAGCAGGCATTCCTCCCTGTTGATTTATTTTAATTATCAAATGATTCAAAAAAATCATCATATTTTCTTTTCTAATTTATCATAACACAGGCTCATATTTTATGTCAAGTTAAAATTATATTAAAATTTTAAATTAATTTATAATTTTTTATCTTTCTAAAATAATATCTTTTAAGGTTGCTTTATTTGATATATCCTGTTACTTTATTTTTGGTAAAATCACTTCTTATTTTTAGTTTTTCATTGTTATATTTATAAACTTTTATTACCCTCTGGTATTTTACTGCTTCTGGTAAGAGATCCACTAATATGTTTGTTTTTTTATTTGAAATATTTTTATTGTAATAACAGTTCTTCTCTTCAGGATCAAGAGCAATATATGAAATATTATTTTCTATTAAATCCTGAAAAAAATGAGTACCATATGATATTTCAGGTTTTATTTTATAATCTAAATAAGCAACTTCAATAAGAACTGAAATATTATTTATCTCTGAAAAATTTACAGGCACACCAAGTTGAGGCATTTTAGTACCCCATCTTCCAGGACCTATTAAAGCTACTTTTTGTTTGTCTTTTTTTATTAAATTATTTAGTTTACCTATTTTCCTTGCTATATCATATTTTTCATATAATTTTAATTTTAAATATTCCCGGGCAACAACATATATAATATCTGTAATTTCCAGGTTAATATTCCCACCAATAAAATTACCTTTGTTTTGGAAAAATATATTTTTATTATCTATATCTTCTGGAATATGAACTCTGGATCCACTGGTTTGTATCTGTAAAGGTCTGCATTGTAATAGATTTAGTATTGGTTGTCCACTATCATTAATATTCACTGTAAACTCTATGTCAACTGGATAATCATAGGCTTTTTCAAGCACACAAAAAATATCATTTATAATTTCAGGGAAATTTGTACTTTTTAATAACTGTTCAAAATTTATTATCCAGTTTTGATATGTCTTTAATTTTGTTTCAATTTTACCAATCATTTTTATATTTTCTATATCCGGGTTTTCTTCCATTAATTTGTTTATTGTTTTGGTTTCCATATTATTTGTCTGTAAGTTCAGGACATCTATTTTTCTTTGTCTGTACTTTTTGTTACTTTCCTGATCTTTATATAATTCCAGACACTTATCTCCCATAGCAAACATACGGGGATAATCCTTCCCTGTTCTATTAACAGCTCTGGTTCCTAATCCAAAAACCACCCTAATCATTCCAGTTTCTGGATCAATATTATCATTCCAGCTAAAAACATTATAAGAAAAACCAACTCCAGATACAAAAGGAAAAAAATATTTTTTATGATGTCCTCCTGATACACGTTGAACAAGGATTGACATCTGTTCACTATTTGACTTTGTTTTATTTTGAAAGCGATAAATAATTGCTTCTTTTTTAAATGTACTGGCATAAACCTTACGAATGATTTGCTCAAATTTATTATATCTTTCTTCTGGTGTACCCTGATTAACACAAAAATAGCTTTCATATTTTCCGGCAAAAGAATTTTGAAAACTATCCTCAAGTAAACTACTGGAACGTATAACTATAGGTGCCTGTCCAAAATAATTGAGCATTTCTTGATATTGTTTTTTTATTTGCTCAGGAAAACTACCCTCCAGCATTTTATTTTTTAATTTTTCTGCCAGTTTTATATTGTTAGATTGAGATTTTTGCTCAAGCCAGAGTTTCCACCAGCCATTTTGAACAATATAGGAATAATATACATCTGATCCCACAAAAAAAGAATCATGTTTTTCCATATATTTTTTTATGCTAATATTTGAATTTTCAGCCAGTATTTTACGGGCCAGTAGCATTCCCAGTGATTTACCTCCAATAAATCCTGTACCTATCAATCTTGATTTTATATTTAATAAATCACCTAAATCGAAATATTTTTCTACAATTTTTATAAGTCTTTCATCCTTGCTTAACATAATTTTACTAATGTTTTGTATCATGTTTTTTATTTTCCATGATCCATTTTTATCTTCTTTTAACCTATTAACCTCAAAAAATAATTTATCCCAGTAATCATAATTTTTTTCATGATTCATTTCTTTTTGTTTTATAATATTTATACTTTCAGTAACTGAAATGAATTTATCTTTGATTTTTTTATGTGGCAAATACATTTCTGAAGTAAACCTTCCACATACTTTAACAGGATGAACATATAAATCTTCTCCTTCCAGATATAAATCAAAAAAAACCTGGGTAATCTTTCTGATATGTTCAATTGTATCTGATGAATGTTTATTAAACAACAAAGCAAAATAAGCAATAGTATCAAGTTCATATAAATAAGGACATATTATTTCAAAAAAATTAGCAATCATTAAGTCAGTGGCCCAGGCTGATAGTAAGTCAGATAAACAATCAAACACATAAAATACTTCTTTTCCCTGAGATTTTATAATTTTATAGATTTTATTTACAAAAGATTCAAAACCTGATGATGCGTCTAATTTGTAAACTGTTATATTTTCATTATTTAAATTGATAAGTGGTTCATGTCTGGAGTATCTAAAATATATGATTTTTTTATTTTTAGTAGCATTCTGATTAACAAATGAATTGACAAAAACCCTAAAACATTCCAGGTTTTCAACCTGCCAGACCACATTATCTCCCATTCTAAGTTCCTGTATTATTCCATCAAGTTCTTTAAAACCTGTACCTGCAATTTTATTCATTTTTTCCTCCTTTCCTTGCTTCTATTAAATTATATAAATTAAAAATCATAAAGTAAATATATATAATTTTAAAATACCTGTATACATGAATATTATAGTGTTTTTCTATTGACTTATGTGAGGTATGTGTTATTATTTTCTAAACTTAACATTTACCTAACATAAAAGGAGATGATCTCATGAGAAAAAGAAAAACTATTTATCTAATTACTTTTTTACTTATTATTTTAATTACAGAAAGGACTGTTCTTGCTGAAGAACCTACTGCAAAAACCAATCAAATTGCAATTGATACAATGTGGACATTGCTTGCTGCCTTTCTTGTTTTTTTCATGCAGGCCGGTTTTGCTATGGTTGAATCCGGATTTACAAGAGCAAAAAATGCAGGAAATATAATTATGAAAAATTTGATGGATTTTTCTGCAGGAACAATTACTTACTGGGCAGTAGGATTTGCGATCATGTTTGGAGCTGGTAATGCTTTCATCGGTTATAATGGCTTCTTTGTAGAGGGTTCCTTTGAACACTTAGGACTGGAAATACCATTAATGGCTTTCTGGATTTTCCAGGCTGTTTTTGCTGCAACTGCTGCCACTATAGTCTCAGGTGCAATGGCTGAAAGAACAAATTTTCCCGGTTATCTGGCCTATAGTATAGTTATTACTGGTTTTATTTACCCTGTAGTAGGACACTGGATCTGGGGAGGTGGCTGGCTGGAAAATTTGGGTATGATTGATTTTGCCGGTTCAACTGTTGTCCATTCAGTTGGTGGCTGGGCTGCTTTGGCCGGTGCCCTTGTATTGGGACCAAGAATTGGTAAATTTAATGAAGACGGATCCCCCAATGCTTTACCAGGACATAATCTTTTAATGGCTGCCCTGGGGGTATTTATTCTCTGGTTTGGCTGGTTTGGTTTTAACGCAGGAAGTACTGTTTCTGGAACCGATCTCAGCATTGCTTCAATAGTCGCAACTACAAATCTTGCTGCTGCAGCCGGTGCCTGTATGACCATGACTGTAAGCTGGATCAAATATGGTAAACCAGATGTTAGTATGACACTTAATGGAGCTCTTGCAGGTCTTGTAGGAATAACAGCAGGTACTGCCAGTGTTTCCAATATTGGTGCAGTAATTATTGGTTCTATTGCTGGAATAATAGTAATTTATGCTGTAGAAGCCATTGACAGAATAAAAGTTGATGATCCGGTTGGTGCTATAGCAGTTCATGGTGTTTGCGGAGCTTTTGGTACTACAGCAGTTGGTTTATTTGCACTTGAGAAAGGTTTATTTTATGGTGGGGGTTTTCAATTACTTGGTGTCCAGCTACTGGGTGTTTTTAGTGTCTTTATTTGGACATTCCCTCTTGCCTTTCTGTTATTTAAAATAATTGACTCTACAATTGGATTAAGAGTTTCCAGAGCTGATGAAATTGAAGGACTGGATGCATCTGAACATGATACGATTTCTTATCCTGATTTTGTACCTACAACCAGTAAAGGAGGAAATTAAAATGAAAAAAATAGAAGCGATTATTAGGCCCTCAAAACTTTATTATTTAATTGAAAAATTAGAAGAACTGGGTATTACAGGAATGAATGTCTTTGATGTTAAAGGATATGGTAATCAGAAGGGACATGATGAGACATATAGGGGGATAACTTATAAAGTTAAGTTAAGAAAAAAAACAAGAATAGAAATAGTTATAGGTGATAAACTTGTAGAAGAAGTTATAAAAACAATAGTTGAAGCTGCTCAAACAGGAGAAATTGGAGATGGAAAAATATTTATTAGTAATATTGAAGATGCTGTTAGAATAAGAACAACAGAAAGAGGTGATGAAGCCCTTTAGGTTATAGATCAAAAACAGGCCTTGATTCAAGGCCTGTTTTTTCTTTTATTCTTTATTTTTGAGGTCTTATTTCTTTTTTGCATTTTTTATTTATGCATTTTAAATAAGTACCTTTTTTACGGGTGGTTTTTT
>PWOK01000065.1 GCA_003557445.1 Halanaerobiaceae bacterium | reverse complement strand
GAAATCAGGTATAAAAAACATTCCTGACCCCTTGATAGGTGCCTGTGTTAATTTAAAAAAACCTGATTCTCTAAAGATAGAAGATACAAAACCATTAGGATTAAGATCAAGTAAAAAATTAATAGAAGTTGCTAAAAAAACTACTCCAGAAAATCCTCTGGTAGTAATTACCGGAGGTCAATTAACTGCACTGGCAGATGCTTATTTAATTGATCCTGATATTGCAGATAGAGTTGTAGCAATTGGGATTTTTGCTGCATCCAATCGTGATTATAACTCCAGTCTTGATACCTGGGCCTGGACTATACTTTTATCAAAGTTCAGAGTAGTTCCTGTACCTATGAGCAGATCTGCTGGAAAGAGAGCAATAGTATATAAAGATAAAGCTCCTGAGGTACCTAAAGAACGAATAAAAAAAGAATTACCACAGGATATAGAGTTCTTTAAGTGGATGTATGAAAAAGAACATCCACATAATGAATTACCAGATGAACATGATTATGATGGCCATCCGGTAGTTGCTTTTATGAGACCTGAAGATTATATAAAAAAAATTAAAAGGTGGAAATTTAATGGTATTAAAGAAAATGGTCATCCTCATTTAATAGAAGATGAAAAAGGTACTATATATGAAATTACAGAGGCTAATAAAAGAGTTGCTACAGAACATTTCTGGAATACCATGAAAAAGCTGGCTGATAAATTAAAATAATTAATTTGGGTTTAGGTGAGGTGAGTGTGATAAGAGTTGGTTAATTAAGATAGTTAAACACTAATTTAAAAAACTAAAGTAGAAATTATTTAGAAAGGATGAGTTTAAATGAGTAAAGAAAGCAGTAAAGAAAAACCAAGATTAATTATTACTACAGATAGTGAAATTGATGATAAGTGTTCCATGGTTCGTTTTTTAAGCTATGTAAATGAATTTGATAATCAAGGAATTATTTCTGTTAACTCCAGGTATCAAAAAGATGGGCATGGAGAAATTTGGATTCATGAAATGATAGATACATACGGAAAAGTATATGATAATTTATTAAAAAATGATCAGGATTATCCTTCCCCTGAGAAATTGCATAGTATAACCTGGCAGGGAATGGTTGATCGTGCCCCGATATATGCTGACTCACCACCTTACCGGGATACAAAAGGTTCAGAATTGATTATTGAAAAATTGCTTGATAATGATCCTCGTCCTGTTTATATTTCCATGTGGGGTGGAGGAACCATGGTAGCTCAAGTTTTCTGGAAGATTAAAAATTATTATTCAGCAGCTAATTTTGAGAAAGCTGTTAAAAAAGTACGTATGTATTTTATCTGGTATCAGGAAATAGGAAATGGTGGTGGACAGTGGTTAAGAGATAATATCCCTCAGGCTCAAAATATCTGGGATAATCAGTTCAATGGTACCTGGAATTATCGGCCAAGAAGTGACCAGCCATATGAAGACTTATTGGGTGAAAAATGGATGACAGAAAATATCACAACAAATCATGGTCCACTGGGCGAAAAATATTTTTCCATGAAAAGAGGACTGTATGTAAGTGAAGGAGATACACCTTCCTTTTTGTGGGTTATACCAAATGGTCTGCGAAGTCATGAAAATCCGTCATATGGTGGCTGGGGTGGACGTCATAAAAGCATTGGAGCAAATCAATGGAATCCAGCCTGTGATGATGAAGATGAAAAAAAACCGATGTGGCGCTGGATGCCTGCTGTACAGAATGACTGGGCTGCTCGACTGGATTGGTGTGTAAAAGAGTATGAAGAAGCAAATCATCATCCTGAAGTTATTGTAAAAGGAGAGGTTGATAGAAAAGTATCTCCCGGGGAAGAAATAATTCTTGATGCAACAAAATCATATGATCCAGATGGAGATGAATTAAATTTCAAATGGTGGCAATATTATGATGCTGACACTGCAAGTACCAGGATAGATATAAACAATACAGATAGTCCACAGGCATCATTTGTGGTACCTGAAGAATCAGGTAAAGAAATACATGTAATCCTGGAAGTTGAAGATACAGGAGAACCACCTTTAACTTCCTATCAGCGTTTAATTTTTTATGTTGAATAAAATCTGAAATTTTGCTACAGAACAATTTTGGAATACCATTAAAAAGCTGGTTGATGTTTTAAAATTAAAATTATGAAATAAATATTTAATTATAAATAAACAAGCATAAAAGAAGGGAGAGAGTAAATGAAACATCACCATATTATTTTATATTTATTTTTAATGTTTTTTTGTATGTTTTTAATCAATCCTGTGATTTATGCTGATAATGAAGGAGTGCCATTTACATTTAATCTGGAGGAAAGTGGCTATGTTACACTTGTAGTTGAAGATACAAATGGTAGAAGGGTGAGAAATTTTATTAGTGAAGAATATTTTGAAGCAGGAGAACACACTGTTTACTGGGATGGATATGAAGAAGTAAAAATTGATTCTAATTATATAATTCACCAGGAACCTGCTTCTGCGGGAGAGTATATTTTAAGGGGACTTGTTCACCAAGGTATTGATATGAGATATGAATTTTCAGTATACAGTCCTGGAGATCCTCCCTGGGTAACCAGAGATAGAACTGGAGGCTGGATGGGAGATCATACAGCTCCTGCAGGTATAGCTTATCTACCTTCAGGCGAAGGAAATAGAAGAAGTGAAGAACCACAAATGATAATCAGTTGTGCAGTAGCTGAAAGAGGTTATGCTGTAATCTGGACTGATCTTGAGGGTAATAAAATATATGGAACAGATCATGACTGGGATGGAGGCAGAGATCTTACTGTAGATATAGGATCTGATGCTATAGATCATTTTATGGCCTATACAGCAGCTGTACGTTCTGCAGGTGTAAAGATATATGGTTTGTCTGGTTTTGGGGGAATGAATGAAATATTTAGAATTCATCTTGAAGATGGCTGGGCAACTATGGATGAATGGAATGATATTGGTTTTGCTGTTTATAATGGTATTGCAGTTCTTACACATGGGGCTAAAGGAAAGATAATTGTAATCGATCTTAAGGATAGAGAGGAAATAAATCGAATAAATATTGAAGAACCACTGGGTGTCACATTTGTCAATGAAGAGAAACTACTACTTGGTCTTAGAGAAGGAAAAATTATGCAATATAAGATTGATTTAAAAACAGGGGTTCTTAGTAATGAAAAAGTTTTTATAGAAGAAGAACTGGAACAACCACACCGTATTTATATGTCTGAGAAAGAAACGTTATTTGTATCTGATCATGGTTTAAGCCACCAGGTTAAAGTATTTGATCATGAAGGTAAATATATTCGTTCCATTGGAGAACCAGGGGGAGCACAAATAGGTGAGTACAATGAATTGCAGATGAACAGACCTATGGGTGTAGCTATAGATAAAAAGGGAGTTTTGTGGGTAACTGAACATGACCAGACTCCTAAAAGGATAAGCCTCTGGGATGCAGAAACAGGAGAATTTATCAGAGCAATATATGGAGGTCCACAGTATGGTAGTGGTGGAATGATTGACCCTTTAGATAAAAACAGACTTTATTATAGTAATAGTATGGAATTGACTACAACAGGAATGGGGTTTGAACTTGATTGGAAAACAGGTGAATCAAAACTGGATAATATATATATACGAACATCTCCAGCTTTTTATGGTGGTGATATGGATCGGATTCATGTTACCACCTGGCCGGAGATGAATAAAGTTCCCCGTGAAAAGAAGTATTATCCCATGGATAAAGACAGGTATCGTGGAGATCCACCTGAATATGCCATATATCTTAATGATAATAAATATATGACAAATCATTTTAATGCTGGAAGTAGATTAAACAGTGGTAATACAATATTTATGGAAGATGAAGATGGATTAGTCTGGCCGGTAGCAATTGTGACTTCTGCTGAATCTTTTGTTATGGAGTCACAGGCCTGGGGACAATGGGTTAAGGATTATGATGAAATTTATGAAAAACATTTACAGGATATTGATAGAAGTTCACATATAATTGTATGGTCTGATATAAATTTTGACAGACATATTAGAGAAGATGAAATAAAATTAATAGAGCGTGAAAGAGCTAAACGCTTACCAATTACACGGGTACATTTCCATGATGATCTTGCAGCTGTAGTTGGTCTTGGTGGTTATTTACCTGCACCGAAATTTACAGAAGAAGGAGTTCCTGTATATGATGTTTCAGGTTTTGAAGAAAAGTTACCGGTAGAACCATATAAAATAATGAATATAGATTCAGTAAGAGGTGATGATCCCTTATTATCTGATTCTGGCTGGTTTATACAAAGGATAGCTGAAAGTCGAGGCGGATATATTTCAGGATTCAATGAAAAGAATAATATATGGTATTATTATGCCTATGGACTTGAATATCGTCCCCGAAAAAAAGGTGAGATGACTCAGCCCACTCGATTTATGGGACCTGTATTAAACCCTGAAACTGGTGAAGCTAAAGAAGTTTTTACAGTATCGGGAGAAAAAGGTTCTGTTTATTTGATGACCACAGATGGATTGTTTTTAAGTGAACTTGCCAGTGACAGTCGAATTGCCGGTCGTATTAATTTACAGGAAGAAAAACGTGGAACTATTATTAAAGATATTACTTTTACTGACGAACATTTTCATCCAACAATTATACAGACTGTAGATGATGAAATATATATGACAGGAGGGCATGAATTTATTGGTCTTTTTAGTATTGAAGGCTGGGAGTCTGTTAAAAGAATTTCTCCTGAAAAGGTAAGATTAACAAGAGAGAAATTGGCTTCTCCTGTAAAAATTATTTACCCTGAGACAGAAGAAAAACTGGAACCATGGAATTCAATTAATATTAAAGCAAAAGTCACCTGTAGTTTTATAAAAAAAGTAGAGTTTTATGTCAATAATAATTATATTGGTGAAGCTGAAAATGATGGTAATATCTGGAAAAAAAACTGGCAGAATGTTGCTCCTGGTAATTATCTAATTGAAGCAAGAGCAATAGATAATAAAGGAATTAGTTATTTATCAGGACCTTTTAAAATATCTATAGAAGTTCCAGAAGGACCTTATACAGGAGATCCTTTTCAGATACCTGGAGAAATAGATGCTGAATTATTTGATGGAGGAGGTCAACAAGTTGGTCATTTCCGTCCTGAACCTGTTGCACAGGAATTCAAGGGATTTTTCCGTGATGAAGAAGTTATTATTAAACCTACAGATGATTTTATGAGTGATTATAAGGTTGCCAGGCTGGCTGATGGTGAATGGTTTAAATATACAATAGATGTTGAAAAAGATGGATTATATAATATTAATGTCAGAATAGCTTCTCCAGTTGCTGGTGGTAGCTTTAATATTTATGTTGATGATAAAGATTTAACTGGAAAAATAGTAGTTCCTTATACTGGCGGTAGTGAAGAATGGCAGGAAATAACTATTGAAAAAAGACAACTTAATAAAGGAAAACAGATCATGAAATTTGTAACTGAAACAGGTGGTTTTGATTTGAATTATATTAGAATAACAAAATCCAGGTAAATAATATTAAGACATATAAACAAACAGGGAGTATAAATTCTCTCTGTTTGTTTATTGTAATATAAGTATATATACTATATAATTTAATTATTAAAAAAAAATGGGAGGAACCAATATGAGTAATGTAAATTTTCCAGTATTAAACAAAGCATATGATGTAAGTGAAGAATTCATAAAACAGGAAAATAGATATTTTATTGCTGAAAAAATTAAAGAATATAATTCTGATAAAAAGAAAGGAAAAATAGAATGGAAAAGGCATAGAAGAAAAACAAGAATGGCTTTTAATCAAATAATTATGCCTTTTAAAGATATGGAAGATGAAGATTACTGGGAGTTTCCACTTCCAATTGGTTATTCCAAAGATTTTGTCTTACCCTTTTCTCTTTCATTTGTAGGTCCTCAAACAATCAGACTCAGATTAACAACCAGACCGGAAAAAAATATAAAAGAAAAAGACTCTTTAATGATTACAGGTGATTTAGAAGAAGATAATACCTGGATTAAAACAGAAGAAAAAAAGGACTCAGTTACATATAAAAGTGATTATGGTTCAATAACAATAAGGAATAATCCCTTTAATATTGAAATCAGGGATAATAAAGGTAATTTACTGACTGAGACTGTAAATAATGGAGATAATTATACTTTAAATAACAGTAACCCGATGCCTTTTTCATTTGTGAGAAAGTCTGAGGATATGAAAAGACATATAGCTGCCAGTTTTTCTTTGCAGCCTGATGAAAAAATATATGGATGTGGTGAATCCTTTACCAGATTGAATAAAAGAGGGCAGAAACTTAATCTGTGGACTTCTGATGCTCATGGTGCTCAGACTCCTGAAATGTATAAACCTGTCCCTTTCTTTATGAGTAATAAAGGTTATGGGATGTTTATACATACTTAAGCACCTGTTACACTTGATATTGGTCAATCATTTGATGCCAGTAATAAAATATTTGTTGGTGATGATTACCTGGATTTATTTGTTTTCCTTGGTAAACCAAAAGAAATAGTAACTGCCTATACTGAAGTGACCGGTAGAAGTACAGTACCACCTTTATGGTCATTTGGACTCTGGATGAGTAGAATAACTTATAAGTCGGAAAAAGAAGTAAGAAAAGTAGCTGACAAATTAAGAAAAAACAAAATCCCCTGTGATGTGATTCATATAGATACAGGCTGGTTTGAAAATGACTGGCGCTGTGATTATAAGTTTTCTGAAAACAGATTTGATGATCCTGTTAAAATGATAAAAGATTTAAAAGAAAAAGGGTTTCATATTAGCCTGTGGCAGTTACCCTATTTTACTCCTGCCAATGATCTTTACCAGGAGGCAGTTGATAAAGGATATGTAATATATGATGCTGAAGGCAATTTGCCTACTGAGGATGCAATTATTGATTTTAGTAATCCTGAGGCTGTAAAATGGTATCAGGGATTACTGGCTGGCCTACTGGAACAGGGTGTAGATGTTATAAAAGCAGATTTTGGAGAAGCAGCACCATTTAATGGTCAATATCATTCTGGAAAAAGTGGTTTTTATGAACATAACTTATTTCCCTTAAGATATAATAAAGCTGTTTCAGAAATTACTAAAGAAGTTACCGGTGATTCTATAATCTGGGGTAGAAGTGCCTGGGCAGGAAGTCAGAGATATCCTTTACACTGGGGGGGAG
>PWOK01000274.1 GCA_003557445.1 Halanaerobiaceae bacterium | reverse complement strand
ATTCCAGGTCAACAGTATCAATGATTCCTGGTTTTTTAATATTAATATCAGTTTTGGCCAATATATTGTTATCTTTTCTATTTACTACTGTACTTTTTGATAAAAAATTATCTTTTTCTGAGGTAATATTTAAGGTACCAGACAGGTTTGATTTTCCCAGGTTTCGGTAAACAACAGGGCTGGCTTTACCAGCTTTTAAGATTGGATTGCCCTTATTGATTTCTATACAATATTCATTTATTAGTTTGGCTTTTTCTGGATCCTGGTTTTTAAGAGCAAATTTCCTGAATTTTTTCCAGTCAGAAAAAAGACCTACCGCAATAATTATGGGACTGGTTTTTACTTTTGTTTTTTTATCGAGATGACCAAAATTATATTTGATAGAATATGTCCAGTCTGACGATGTTAATTTCTTATCTTCAGGCCAGATAATTCCTCTGCTACAGTTTTTGCTTTCAGAAAATAACCAGTTTTCATTGATTAAATCCATATCAAAAAAGTTTAAATGACTGTGGTTATTATCTTTTATTTTTAAAATATTTCCATCATAAGGGATTAAACCATCTTTTAGATAATGATGAAAACAGTCAGCAAAAAATATTTCTCTTGAAGTTTTAGATTGAGATGTATTACATAATTGATAATAATGTTTTACCAGACCACTATTTTCTAAAACAGTTACTGAATCAATTTCTATTTCAGGAAAATCTTTTGATTTATAGTGAGCAATCAATTTTATATTTTCATCTTCTTTTTCCCAACAAACTTCTTCAGGTTCATTCTTGGAAAATTCAATTGAAAAAGGCTTCCCAATTCTGGGAAAAGAAATAGAAGTTCCCTGACAGCCATCTTTAAAATTATTAATTTTTATAGAATGATTATTTTTATTCAGAAAAACAGAATATCTACCATTACAGATTACCCAGTCATGATCTGTTTGACCACCGAAAATACCCTGATTACCCCTGAAAAGCTGTCTTAATTTTTTCTTGAAAGAAGTCGTAGATTTTTTTAGATTAACTTTTACATCAGTTTCTGCAGAGAGAACAAAGAAATCCTGCAAAATATATTTTAAACTAACTGTAGTTATTTCCTCAGCCTCTAAGTTAACATGAATTTTATCTTTAGAAAAAGATATTTTATCATTTTCAGGTAAATAATATGTAAACTCAGCCGGTTCCTTATAACAGTTTTCGATAATAAAATGACATTCCTGTTCAACATTTAGATAATTTTCTTCATCCAGAGTAACCATATGAATATTGGCAGGATATTCTGGTTTGATTCCCAGTTTAAATTGTGCTTTTTTCCCATTGATTTTCAGATTGGTGATAACACCTGGATGTGTTTTTTCAGGTTTTTGTTGTTTTTGTATGGTATCAACATAAAACTCTGAAGATATTAATTTTTCATTCTCCACTGTGATTTTTTTGTTAAAATCAAATTTGATATTTTTATCATTAATACCCTGTAATTCTATTTCTAGACTTTTACCCGTTTTATTTTTGATTTGATAGAAAATCTTATAATTCTTACCAAAAACCAGTTCATATTGATCAAGATAGGCTTTAATCAGATAATCATCGGTTTCAATTAATCTTAAGCCCCTACCCCTTCTTTCAAAACCAATTCTTAACTTTGTGTTATCTTTTTCCCATTTATATTCATAAAAACAGAAATTATCTTCTTCATTACCATCAGGTTCTATTGCAATTTCCAGTTTACTATCATTATACCAGTCTATATCCTTAAAATAATCTTTGATTGCTTCAATATTTAAAACAGAAGGGATAAAATTCATCAGGTGAGTAGTATTATCCCGCTTTTCCCAGAAAAAACCAGCTTTTTTGTATAAAGGAACTGCTTTTGTATTTCCTGGCCAGGTATAAAGGTCCAGTCTAGGCCAGCCTAACTCAATTGTACGTTCTACTGTTTTTAATACCAGGGCTTTACCCACCTTTTTACCATGATAATCAGGCCTGACATTTAATAAGGGAATATAAAGTGCTCCTTCATCTTCCTGGTATTCGGATAGGCTACAGTAACCTATTACAGTATCACCATCCAGAGCTAGATAAATATGAAGGTTGGCTGAATTTTCATTTTCCATGATAATATCTTCTTCTGTGGTAAGATTATCACTGCCACCCCAGTTATCAGAACTCTTGTTCCACATTTCTGCCAGAGATTTAGCATATTTGTTATCATATTCAACAATTTTTAAATCCATTTTAACACCTTCTTTAAATTATATATTTTGATTTCCAGTTTTAATAATATATATTATTTTACCTGATTATATATTTCACCAGTAAATTTTGAACTCCTGCAAAAAGATTTTTTAAAATTAAATATTACTTTTTGAAGGAATTGCATGCTATTTGTTTAATTAAATAAACATAGATATCAATTAAAAAAAGGAGTAGACAATGATTACATACAAAACAGATCTTCAAGGAATAAAAAAATCCGATTTAAAAGGTTTTTTTGTAGGCTGGAAAAATCCTTTATCTAAAAAACAACATTATCAAATATTAAAAAACAGTAGTTATATTGTTCTTGCTTATGATACTGATAAGGAAAAGGTTGTTGGCTTTATAAATGCTATTAGTGACAATATTAGTTTTGCTTTTATACCGATGCTGGAGGTTTTACCTGAATATCAGAATAATGGTATTGGTACAGAATTAATGGAAAGAATGTTACTACAGTTAAAAGATATTGATAATATTGATCTAACCTGTGATCCAGAATTACAGGATTTTTATAAAAAATTTGGTATGATAGAATCCACAGGTATGATTATTAGAAAACATTTAATTAATAAATAACAAAACAGGAGGTTTAATACAATGGAATTTAATGAACTTGTAAAAAAAAGAAGAAGTGTACGTTCTTATAAGCAAAGAGAAGTATCTGATATGATGATTTCAGGTTTGTTAGAAGCAGCTCGATGGGCTCCCAGTGCAGGTAATCTTCAACCATGGCATTTTGTGGTTGTGAAAAATAAAGAAGTTAAAGAGAAACTTGCCCAAAAAGCCTATGGTAGAGACTGGCTGGCAACTGCTCCAGTAATTATTATAGTTTGTGCTATTCCTGATATTTCAGCTGAACAATATAGTAAGAGAGGAAGAAATTTATATTGTATACAGGATACTGCGGCTGCAATACAAAATATATTACTTTCTGCTAAAGAGCAGGGTCTGGGTTCCTGCTGGGTAGGAGCTTTTGATGAAGATATGTGTTCACAAATACTGGGGCTTTCTGAAAGGAAAAGACCTGTTGCCATGATATCTGTAGGATATCCTGCAAAAGAACAATCACCACCAGAAAGAAAGGCTTTAGAAAATATTGTAGATTATGTATTTTAATGTTTTGTTAGAATTCATATATAAAAAAATATTGCAAGATAAAATTTAACCACAGTTTTTTAGCTGTGGTTTTATTTTTTTTATTTATAAAGATAAAAGATTCAAAAAAAACAAAAATTAAGGAAAATAAATAAAAAAGAAGGAAAAATTTCACTTTTGCAGAATAAAAAATATAACTATATTATTTAATAATGGGTTAGCAAAAATAAAATTGAAAGGAAGATAGCATGATTATTAAAATTACCAGAAAAAATAAGCAAAGAATATTTGTAAAAGTGAAATATGATGATGAAGTTATTGAAATAATGAAAATGATACCAGGTTATGAATGGGATGCAGCCACTAAATCCTTGGCTATACCGTATAATGATGAAGCAATTAGAACGTTTTTTAAATTGTTTTATAGAGAAAAAATAATTGTTGATAAAAAACTAAAAAATGAACCCAGTTTATTCAGTAAAGATATGAAAATAATTATTAATAAAATGAAAAATGAATTAACTTTAAAAGGATATAGCTCCAATACTATTAAAGTTTATGTTTATCATATTAGAAGATTTATAAGTTTCTTTGATAAATCACCCTATGAATTAAATGAAAAAGAAATATATCAATATTTTTTATATTTAAAAGAGAAGGAGAATAATTCTGCTTCTTATGTTAATCAGGCTCAGAGTGCAGTTAAAATATTATATTATGATATTTATAATTTTGGCAGTATATTTAGTAATATACCACGACCAAAGAAAAGGATATTACTTCCTGAAGTTTTAAGTAAAAGAGAAGTTCTAAGAATAATTAAATCTGTAGATAATCTTAAACATAAATCAATTTTATGTATTACCTATTCTGCTGGATTAAGAGTAAGTGAAGTTGTTAATTTAAAAATAAAAGATATTGATTCGGAAAGAATGATGATTCATATCAGAAAAGGTAAAGGGAAAAAGGATAGATATACTGTATTATCCAGGAAAGCTTTAAATATATTAAAGGACTATTCTAATAAATATAGACCTCATATATGGTGTTATGAGACATGATTTTTTGCAGTAGTGAAGACACGAAATTTTTCAGTAGAAAACCAAAAGAAAAAAGAGTATAATATAAACATATTATACTCTTTAGTGAGGAAATTTAAATTTCATTAACACATAGATGTATTTTATCTTTATGTTTTTGTGATTGATGTATTAATTTATCGAGTGTATCAACAATCATCTGTCCTGCTTTTTTAGAATTTAAATTTAAAACAAGCATATTACCATCACTGGTGTTAATAGTCAAAATAAAACAGGGATTAGCACTCCACTTTCCTAAAGGCAGATATTGAGCAATGACGTTTACATTTTTATCAGAAAGAACTTCAAAATTAGTTATCTCTAGATGGGTCATAAAGATCACCGATTTCTTTTTGACTTAAATTACAGAAAGCTCTAGCAACGGTTACAGCGTCGGTAAGGTTAATAACTCCAGATAATTTATCTATAGAATAATTTTCATTATTTAAGTCAGCCAGATGGCATCCTGCTCTAAAATCAGGCAAGCAAGCAAAAGTACCTAAAGAAGTTTTACCAAAAAGCACACTAATAGTTGAAAGGCTTTCAATTCTCATTTCATAATGACTGCCGTAATCTATGAAATTAGTGATTACAGCTGGCCATTTTCTTTTGTTTTTTTGGTTTTTAAATTCACACATAAAATAATTGTTCATAATAATTCATCCTTTCTTTTTTAAGTATAAGAGATTTTATCAAAGATAGCTTTTATGATATCTTCATTGATAATTGTATTTTCTTTTTTGTAACATTCCAGTAAGGCACCATAACAGGCCTGATTAATTTTTCTGGCAATACCGGAAGTTTCACTGTGCAGGAGGGGAAAACACTTTTCATCAATAATCGGGTTTTGGGCTTTAGCCTGTTTTAATTGATGTTTAATATAATCTTTGAGTTCATTTAAAGAAAAACCACTACATTCTAAAAACAAATTAATTCTTTGTTTCATGGGTATAGTCTGGCTTAAATTTAGTTTTCTGTTAAGCAAAGAAGGCAATCCAGCTAAAATCAAAGAAAAATTACAGCCTTCATCATAAAAACTTCTAATTTCATCAATCATATCGATAGAAAGACTGTGAGCTTCATCAATAATTACACAATTAAACTTACCCTGGGCATTTTCTTCGTTAAAGAAATCAATGATCTGTAGTTTAATATCATCAGCTCTAAACTCAGGTTTTAGCCCCATTTTAACAGCAATAGCTTTGTAGAGGGCACCTTTGTTAGGATTGGCAAGTTCACAGTGAACAACTCTAAATTCAGAAGGATCAAGCTCATTGACAGCATAAAAAAGCAAAGAACTTTTTCCACTTCCAGATGGTCCAGTTAGTACGGCAGCCTGGCGTGAATAAAATACAGCCGATAGGAAAGTCAAATTATCCTGGAAATTATCATGTTCAAAAGGAAGTTCACTTTTTTGTAAAAAAGGAACTTTAGCCATTTTAAAATGTTCACAAATAGATGTCTGAATACTGGGATTCATTAGATTTTTCCTCCTTTAGTTTTTTCGTTTAACTTTTCAAGATAAAGATTTTTAATTTGAGCCAGATAAAAAAGAAAATTATTGTTGTAATCAGGTGTTTTTTCTTTAATATCTTCAATAATAGAAGTTAAATAATCTGGATTGAATTCTTTAAAAGTCTGCCATAGTTGATAGAGTTTCCCTTTCTGGGAAAATGTGAGATTGTCCATATTTAAAGAAGAACTAATAATTTCAACAAACTCTTTTCTTTTAATAACTTCAGTTTTTTCATCAGGAATCTTATGTAGGCTTTTTTTATCCTTTTTTTGTTTATCTGCAGGAAGTTTTATTTGATTATCAACAATTTCAATTGGTTCATCCAGTTGTTTTTGGAGATACTGCTGATAATTACTCTTAATGTTTTCAAAATAATTTTTACTGGCTTGTGAAGTAATAATAGGATCTTTATCCACATTTTCAACATCTTTGTGTTTTTGTTTGCTTAAATCAATAATACGGGCCAATCCAAGGTATTTATCCTGATGATAAATATGTATTTTATCCAGATGGAAAGGATCATATCTTAGACCTATTTTTTTACCAACAAGAGTTCCGTCAACTTCATAATTATTGCCACAAAAAGAGATGACACCATATTTGTTGACTGTTCTTTGAGCATAATGAAGGAAAGCCTCATCAATTTCAACGGGTGAAAAATATTTTAACCTGGCTTTATTATCTTTAGATTGATTCCATTTTTGCACTGGAGTCATTCCTAAAGAAGAATGAACTTTATCATGGTATTCAGCTTTAAGCCAACCAGAAAACAAATCATTAAGTTCAATAATGTTATCCACATGATTGTTTTTAATCTCTGAGATAAAGGAATTTTGCACATATTGCCATAATTTTTCAATTTTCCCTCGACCTTCAGGGTGGTATGCTTTTCCATACCTTAAATGAATTCCCAGACGGGCACAAATTAATTTAAAATTTTTTGAAATATAGATGCGACCATTGTCCACATATAAATTATCTGGAGCACCAAACTTAATAATAGCTTTTTTTAAACAGTCTTCCAGACGAGTTAAAGTAGAATCAAAATAAAATTGAGCATGAGTAATCCGGCGACTATGCTCATCTAAGAAACCAATGAGATAAGCCATTCTTTTTTGACCATTTTCATCTGGTAAATAAACAGAATGCATTACATCAGACTGCCACTGCTGTCCTATGGCTTTTTTCTCAAATTTTTTATGCACTCTACTTTTTCTTTTTAAAGCCTGAGTGGTGTAACCATATTGCTTTAAAATACGATTAACAGTCCGGGGATGAAGATAATCATCTTCTATGAGATTATTTATCTCCAGTAAAGTAATAATTTTACGGGCACTGCGTTTTGGTAATTCTTTTT
>PWOK01000060.1 GCA_003557445.1 Halanaerobiaceae bacterium | reverse complement strand
TTCCAGTGAGGCTTCACTGAGTATAGTCTCAGGTCTCCGTTTTTAATGATTATTATGGAATAAAAAAATAAGATAGTATAAATATAAGGGATCGGTAACATTTTAATAAAGTGTTACCGGTTTTTTGTTCTAATTATTTTAAAAAAAAGAAAAGAAGCAGCCATGAAAGAACTGGTAGAAAAAATGCAGTGTCAACCTCCAACAGCCACCGGTCTGGTTGATCGTCTGCTGGAAAAAGAACTGGTAACACGTTTTAATAGTAGTAAAGACCGACGGGTTGTTAAAGTATGTCTTACTGAAAAAGGAGAAAAGACAGTAAATAATATTAGAAAAAAAGCTTTGACTTTTCTGGAAGAGGATCTTATAAATTTCACCAAAAAAGAAAAACAAATGATGATAAAACTACTGGAAAAGTATTGTGATTTACTGGAAAACAAATAATTCCACAGAAAGGGGCTTCACTATGAGTAAAAAAAAGTGGATACTTATGATTTTAGTTATAATTATATTACTTTTTTCTTTAATGAGAATTTTAAACAGGGACCAGATTTCTGAAACCATTGCCCAACATCATATTATGGAAGTAGAAACAGGTGAACTACAGCAGACTATCTCAGCATCTGGGAATATATACCCTGCCTCTGATAGACAACATTTTTTCAACCAGGGTGGTAGAATTGAAGAAATATATATTGAGGAAGGCCAGCATGTAGAAACCGGGGAACAGTTACTCAAATTAAATTCACATCAACAGAGATTAAATTTACTCAGGGCTCAAAAAGCTTATTCAGAAGCTCAAATTGAGGGTACAGAAACAGAAAAAAAATCCCGAAGAATTGAACTGGAAATGGCTGAACAGGAATTAGAGGATAGAATTTTAAAGGCTGAAATATCAGGTCAGATAATTGATTTTGAGTTATCCACCGGTGATTATGTGACTGCCAATAATCCTGTGTTAAGTATTATTGATGAGCAGAGTTATCAGGTTAAAGTAAATATTAATGAAGCTGACAGTGGATTAATTAAAGAAGGTCAGGAGGCTTTAATTGATATCAAGGCTTTGTCTGGTAAAGATTTAAGTGGTGAAATTCTTAAAATAGATAAAAGGGCACAAACAGATGGAGGCCTGGTTATGGTACCGGTAACCATTGATATTGAGACTACTGAATCATTTTTAAGGCCAGGTTATTCAGCTGATGTAGAAATAGTTGTTGATTCGGTCCAGGATAAAGTAATTATCCCTGTAACTGCTGTTTATGAAAAAGATGATAGTCAGTATGCTGTTCTAATCAGGAATGGGAATTCTCCAGAACCTACAGAAATTATAACAGGGTTAAGTGATGGTCTGGAAATAGAGGTAATTGAAGGTTTAAATAAAGGAGATAAAATTTTGATAAATACCTATCAATATGCTGATTTAATTGATGATCATATTCGACTGGAATTTGGTCCTCCTGATAATCAGGGAGGAGGTAGGTCTTAATGATTGAAGTTCAAAATTTACAAAAGGTTTACAGGAATGGCAAAGTTGATGTGGAAGCCCTGAAGGGTGTTACCTTTACCATTGAAGATGGAGAATTTGTTGCTATCATGGGGCCATCAGGCTCAGGTAAATCAACCCTGATGCACCTTCTGGGCTGTTTGCACCAGGCTACTTCTGGAAAATATTTTCTGGAGGGGGTTGATGTGGGTAAACTAAATGATAATCAGTTAGCCCATATCCGTAATCAAAAAATTGGCTTTGTTTTTCAGCAGTTTAATCTCTTACCCAGAAATAATATATTGCATAATGTTGAAATACCTTTAATTTATAGAGGAGTTAGTATTTTAAAAAGAAAAAAAATGGCCAGAGAGGTATTAGAAAAAGTTGGACTGGGACACAGGCTTGATCATAAACCAAATGAAATTTCAGGTGGCCAGAAGCAGAGAGTAGCAATTTCCAGGGCTCTGGTTAATAATCCCTCACTACTTTTGGCAGATGAACCAACAGGTAATATTGATACTGAAACAGGTGAAGAGATTATGGGGCTTTTCCATGATTTAAACAGACAGGGACATACAATTGTGGTTGTTACTCATGAACCTGAAATAGCTGAACATGCCAATAGATTAATTACTATCAGGGATGGAAGGATACAGTCTGATGAGGTGATAGCATGATTCTGGAAACCATCAGAATTGCCTTAAATAGTTTGCGGACCAATAAGCTAAGAACATTTCTATCCATGCTGGGAATAGTAATTGGTGTGGCCGCAGTAATTGCCATAGTATCAATAGGGTTTTCTGCACAACATGAAGTGACCGGTCAAATTACAAACCTTGGTTCAGATTTAATCTGGGTTATGCCCGGTTTTAGTGGAGATAATGTCGATCCCAGAGAATACTTTAAAACAGGGATAGTTGATAATATAAACAGACTAACACCTGATATTAAAAATATTGTTCCTGAAATATCGGAAAGAGTATCATTGATAAGAGGAGATAACAGAATTAATAGTACAGCAGTGGGAACAACACCGGCTTTTTCTGAAGTAAATCTATATTTTCCTCTCCAGGGTAGATTTTTGGAACAATCTGATATAGATGGAGTTAGAAATTCAATTGTACTTGGTTATAATATAGCTGAAGAATTATTCAAAAACCACGATCCCTCCGGTCAAAGGATAACTGTAAACCATCAAAATCGCAATCTTAATTTTACTGTTATCGGGGTTATGGAAGAAAAGGGTCAGGGAATAACAGGCAATTTTGATAATAGAGTATATCTTCCTGTTAATACTTTTTCCAGCAGGATAGTATCCAGAGATTTTGTTGATCTTTATTATGCACAGGCTTCTGGAAGTATTACTTCCTATGATGCCCGCAGACAGCTGGAATACTTTTTTTTGAGATATCTGGGAGATGAAGATCAGTTTAGAATTATGAGTCAGGATCAGATCCTGGATGTTCTCAATCAGGTTACTGCCATCCTGGGATTAATGCTGGGTGGAATTGCTGGTATTTCACTTCTGGTTGGGGGAATAGGTATTATGAATATTATGCTGGTTTCAGTGACGGAAAGAACAAGAGAAATTGGTATTAGAAAGGCCCTGGGTGCCAAACGCAGGAATATTCTTGGTCAATTTTTAATTGAATCACTCTGTTTGAGTGGTATTGGGGGAGTAATTGGAATTGGACTGGGAATTTTAGGAACCTATATGGTTACTGAAATTGGAGGCTGGTCTTTAATAATTTCACCTCCGGCAGTAATCCTGGCCTTTGGTTTTGCCCTGAGTATAGGACTGTTTTTCGGGATTTATCCAGCAGTAAAAGCTTCCCGTCTTGATCCGGTAGATGCTTTAAGTTATGAATAAAATATATTATTTTTCCATAATAACCAGATAAATCTCCTGATTATCAATTGATTTAAGAGATGTTAAACCAGCTTTTTGGGCCTCTTTTTCAATAATCTGAGCCGGTGGTAGGTGATCTGTTTTGACCTCACTATCTGTTTCCTGATGCATTTTATTAATATTATCACGGGATTGGGAATGGAATATTAGCAGTTTACCATTATTTTTTAAAAGACTGTAAAAACGGTCTAAAATCTCTGTTTGATCTTCAAAATGAGGAAATACAGAATAACAGATAATTAAATCATAATTATTTTCTGGCAGAGGAAATTTATAAATATCACCTGTAATAAAATTTATATTCTGGAAATGAGAATATTTCTCCTGTGCTTTATTGATCATACTGGCTGCAAAATCTATTTCTGTAATCTGTGCCCTGGAATTGTACTTATCCTGTAAAAACGGGATAAGGACACCTGTTCCTGAACCAACATCAAGAATTTTGGGTGAATCAAAATCTGGCAGCATATAAATTACCTTTTTTATTTTATTTTTATCATGATCAACTCTTTGATCCCAGTTTTCAGCGGCTTTATTAAAAAATGATTTTGACATTTTAACACCTCATATTTGTTTTGTTTATTATATAATAAAGGTTTTTGAAGGTATAATCAAATTTTCCTTGAATTTTATATTTAAATAGAAACAAATATAATTTCATCTGGAGGTTTAAATATTATGACCGAAAAAATTAGTCTTTTATGGCCTGAGGATTATGATAAATCTGAACAGGATATAATAATAAAAAATGATAGCAATTTATTTGATGATCTTGATTTAAAACCTGTATTAAAGCAGATGTCAATAAGCAGGAAATATCAATTTGATATAAACTCAGTCACTGATAAATTTACTGATCAAAAAAATGTAATTGAATACAGACTGGAATTGATTGAAGATTTGCTGGAAAATCCTGATATCTGTGATTGTTTTCGTGAAATTTTACCTGTAATTAATGAGCTTGAAAATATGAAATCAGGTGGTTATGCAGAGGATTCAGAATTAAAAAAACTGGTAAACAGGATTGTCGAACTTGAATTATATGTTGATTCTATTGATAAATTATTTAATTCTCTGGAAAAAAATAAATCAAATATAAATTCCCGGGCTCTGAAAAATTTACATGAGAAAATTAGTGAAATAGCAGGTCAGGAATCTTTCAAAAATTTAAAAAATGAACTACCTGAGTTAAAAAGTCATTTTAAAGGGTTAAAAAGTGTAACAATCGGTATTAATCTTGATCCTCAGTTAAGACCGGCAGAGGCAGTACTTGTATCTGTTAATGATCAAAAATATAGTGCCGGTAATATTATTGATCGTTTAATTAATCTGGATTTCAAAAATGATAAATTCAGGGGTATTTCTGAATTACAAAATGTTGTAACTGATAGAGAATCAGCAGGGAGAAACCGTTCCTTAATCAAGGCTTTAAACAGAAATCTGGAAAAGGTTATGAAATCTACAATCCGTCCTGTAGCCCCCAAAGTATCCAATTATAGCAAAAAAAATGCCCGCTTTTTACTAAAATTAAAATCTGATATGCTGTTTTTACTGGGTGCTGTTAGATTAATCAAAAAATTTCAGAAAGCCGGTTTACCTCTTTGCAAACCAAAGGTTCTAAAAATGGATAAACGCCAGGGTACAATTAAAGGATTATATAATATTAATCTTGCCTTACAGACGATTAATGAATCAGAAAACAAAAATATTGCTGATCAAATAGTAAAAAATGAAGCCAGCTTTGATGATCAGGGAAGAATATTTATTTTGACAGGACCAAATCGAGGTGGTAAGACAACCTATGCCCAGGCAGTTGGCCAGATACAATTTATGTTTCAGCTGGGTCTGTTTGTTCCAGCAAAAAGTGCATCTTTAAGCCCGGTTGATAATATTTATACTCATTTTCCGGTGGAAGAGGGCCCCAAAAACAAACTTGGCCGTCTGGGTGAAGAATGTAAAAGATTAAAACAGATATTTAACCAGGCCACCTCCAGGAGCCTTGTTTTACTCAATGAATCACTGTCAAGTACCAGTCCCGGTGAAGGGTTATATATTGCCCGGGAACTGTTAATTGGTTTTAAAATGATGGGGGTTAGAGTTGTATATGCCACTCATTTTCATGAACTGGCAACCAATCTTGAAATAATCAACCAGGAAATTGCCGGGGATAGTAAGGTTGTCAGCCTGGTTGCCGGTCTAAAAGAAAAAGAAGAAGGTAAATCTGAAAGAACCTATAAAATTGAAGAAAAAGAACCACAGGGTCTCAGTTATGCCCGGGATATTGCCAGTCAATTTGGTGTCAGTATAGATAAAATACATGAAAAACTCAGGGAAAGAGGGGTTCTCGAACAGGATATAAATTTTGAAAAAATAAAGGATCTTGATATTTATAAATAAACAGGGGGAAATCATGAAAAAAAAGCAAAAAATACTAGAAAAAATACCTCTTGATCAAAGTATTATTGAAAAAATAATTAAAAATGGGGGAAAAATATATCTTGTAGGAGGAGCCTGCCGGGATTTTCTGCTGGGAAAAGAACCGGCAGACTTTGATTTTTCTGTGATAGAAATAAGTCAAAAAAAGTTTAAAGATTTATTCCCCCAAGCCACACTTGTTGGCAGTAAATTCCCTGTTTTTTTACTTGATGGTTATGAGTTTTCAATTAATACCTACTCAATTGAAGATGATTTAAAAACAAGGGATTTTACCTTTAATGCTCTGGCCATAAATCTAAAAACAGCTAAAATTATTGATCCTTTTAAGGGAAGAAAAGATTTAAAAAATAAAAAGATCAGAGCCTTACCTGAATCCATTTATAGTGACCCACTTCGTGCATACAGAGCTGCTCGTTTTGTCAGTCAGTTGAGCACTGACAGCAAACAATTTGAAATAGTTCAGGAAACATTAAAACAGATGAAACAGGTTAAAAATGAATTAAAAGGACTGACCAGAGAAAGGGTTTTTGAGGAATTAAGAAAAGTTCTAAATAGTCAATATCCTGATTTGTTTTTTAAAGTACTGGATCGAACAAATATTCTTGAGGTTCATTTTAAAGAAATATCTTATAAAAAAACTTTTAAAATTTCTCTTAAAGCTATAAAAGAAGCTGTTAAGGAAACAAATGATGAGACCCTTAGATTTGCAGTTTTGGTTCATAAATTAAGTTCTGTATCCCTTCTTAATTTGTGTCAGAGAATTAAAATACCTGTCAGATGGCAAAAAGCAGCTAAAACTGTAATCAGAGAATTTGAAAAAGCCTCCACCTGGAAAAACAGAAAACCAGAACAAATTGTTAAATTATTTTACAGACTCAAAAGATCACCTTTAAAAATAAGTGGAATGGTGACTGTCATCAAATGTGTGGCTGTAAATAATCACAAAATCAATATAAATGAAGTGGAGGAAATGGTTGGTTTTGCTCAAAAATTATTTAATGAGGTTGATGGTTCCTGTTTAAAGGGATTAAAAGAAGGGCCTAAATTCGGGGAAGAACTTTTAAATTATCAGAAAAGATGGGTAAAAAAGAACATATAAAACTAAAACCACCCCCAGGGCGATCAGGGGGTGGAAAAACATTAGGAGGTAAAACGAGAAAATTTATATTATCCCCTTAAAACAGTGAACATTTTCCGTACAATTTCCTTTTCTTATTAAATTATGTTCTTATAAGGGGTTAAAAAGATTATATAATTAAACTCATTTTTTGTAAAGGGTAAATAAAAAAATAAATTAATTAAAATAATTAGATATATTCAAAAAATAATAACAATTAAAATGAAAACTTTTGGTAAATTTCAGTTTTTATCTTGAAATTATATTTTTTATATGATATATTAGATAATGTGATTGAAATAACAAATATTAAGACTAAAATACTATTTACTTTATTTTGAAAAAGTATATAATTAAAACCAGTGATAAAATATTTAACAGGATATAATTATATACTTTTTCAAAATAAAGTAAATAGTATTTTA
>PWOK01000176.1 GCA_003557445.1 Halanaerobiaceae bacterium | reverse complement strand
TCCCTACTGATAAGGTGGACCTGGTACAAAAATATGTTGGAGCTGATAGTAAACCACCCTCTTTATATAAATTGGGTGGAAGTAAATGGCAAAAAGTAAAACAAAAAGTTAAAAATTCTGTTAAAGATATGGCCATAGGATTACTTGAATTATATGCTGAGAGAGAAACAGTTAAAGGTTATGCCTTTTCAGAGGATACTATCTGGCAGAAAGAATTTGAAGATTCTTTTTCCTATGAAGAAACACCTGACCAGATTAAGGCTATCGAAGAGGTAAAAAAGGATATGGAATCTTCACTTCCCATGGATAGATTGTTATGTGGAGATGTGGGATATGGCAAAACTGAGGTAGCAATTAGAGCAGCTTTTAAAGCAGCTATAGATGAAAAACAGACTGCAGTTCTGGTACCCACTACAATTCTTGCTCAGCAGCATTTTAATACATTCAGGGAAAGAATAGATGATTTTCCTATTACAGTTGATATGATTAGCAGGTTTAGAACGAGAAAAGAACAGAGAGAAATATTAAAAAAAGTGACCAGTGGTGAGATTGACATAATCATTGGTACTCATAGGTTGATTTCTGATGATGTAACTTTTAATGATCTTGGACTTTTAATAATTGATGAAGAACAGAGATTTGGTGTTTCTCATAAGGAGAAAATAAAAAATATTAAAAAAAATGTTGAAGTATTAACTTTAACTGCTACTCCAATTCCCAGAACATTGCATATGGCTCTGGCAGGTGTCAGGGATATGAGTGTAATAGAAACTCCTCCTGAAAACCGTTATCCAATAAGAACATATATCCGGGAATTTAATCCAGAATTAATAAAGGAAGCTATCAGGAGAGAAATGGGTAGAGAGGGACAGGTTTATTTTGTTCATAACAGGGTTAAAGATATTCAGGAAAAAGCAGATATGATTCATAAACTTGTCCCTGATGCTAAAATAGCTGTGGCTCACGGACAAATGAATGAAAATCGTCTGGAAAAATTAATGTTTGATTTTTATAATAAAAAATTTGATGTACTGGTTTGTACTACTATTATTGAAACAGGACTTGATATTCCAAATGTAAATACAATTATAATTAACCGGGCAGAAATGATGGGTCTGGCCCAGCTATATCAACTGAGAGGTAGAGTTGGCCGAACAAACCGAATAGCCTATGCCTATCTTGTGTACAAAAAGGATAGAGTCTTGCCTGAAGTAGCAGAAAAAAGATTAAAGGCAATAAAAGAGTTCACCAATCTTGGCTCAGGATTCAAAATAGCCATGCGTGATCTGGAAATTAGGGGAGCAGGTAATTTACTTGGACCTGAACAACATGGACATATTGCTTCAGTCGGTTTTTCTTTATACTGTAAACTTCTTGAGGGAGCCATTGAAGAATTAAAGGCAGAGAAAAAAGAAGAAGAAAAAGAAATTGAGATTAATTTAGATATAGATGCCTATTTACCGGAGAACTATATTTCTGATTCCAGGCAAAAAATAGAAATATATAAAAAAATAGAAAAAATATCAAATGAAAAAGAAATTAATGATATTACTGATGAACTGATAGATAGATTTGGAAACCTTCCACAGGCTGTTAAAAATTTACTTGATGTTAGTAGAATAAAAATAAAGGCCCGTAAAATGGGAATTGAAAAAATAGAACAAAAAGAAGGAAGAATAAATCTGGTTTTCAAAAATACAGAAAATCTTTCAGGAAAAAAATTAATTAAACTGGTAAAAAAATATCCAAGAAGATTAAAAATTAGATCCGGGGAAAAACCTGTTATTGGTATAAGGCAAATTGATAGAATAAATTATATAATATTATTAAAAAATGTAGTTACTGACTTAGTAAAAAGTATGTCCGGTAAAGAAGTATAAAATCACCTTTAGTGGGAAACCTATATATACCCCATTTTGTTTTGAGTATGGGGCAGCAAACAACTAAAGGGAGGTGAATCTGGTTTTAAACCAGAGAAAATATGAAGGCAACCGGAATTGTAAGGCGTATTGATGATCTGGGAAGGGTTGTTATACCTAAAGAAATACGAAGGACAATGAGAATTAGAGAAGGAGAACCTCTTGAAATTTTTGTAGATCGTGAAGGAGAAGTAATTTTAAAGAAGTATTCACCTATAGGAGAATTAAGTCAATTTGCTCAGGAATATGCTGATGCTCTGGCAGAAGAAACCGGTCATGCGGTTTTTGTACTGGATCGGGATATGATAATTGCAGTTTCAGGAATATCCAGAAATATTTATAAGGATAGATTAATTAGTACTGATGCTGAAAAAGCAATGGAAAGCAGGAGAACACTTATTCTTGAGGATAAAGGGGTAGAGGCATTTTGCCAGGAAAGTACTGAAGAAGATCAGCAGTATTCTTTTTCTTCCTCTGTTTTATCTCCAATTATTGTAGAAGGTGATCCGATTGGGGTTGTTGTTATTTCTAATAAAAATGAGGATAAATCAGTTGGTGATCTTGAAAAAAAACTGGCAAATACAGCTGCCCTTTTTCTGGCAAAACAGCTTGAACAATAATTTTATCTCCCCCTCATATAACAATTCCTGGAGGGGGAACCTTTCTTTATTTGCAAGATACTTTTAGATGTTATTGCTATTTTAATTGGCAGGGAAGGAATGTGTAATATAATGAAAAAAAATACAGCAAATAAATTTATTCAGGGGGCTGTTATTCTCAGTGCAGCCGGTTTGATATCCAAATTAATGGGGTTTGGATATAGAATTGTTTTACCAAGAGTTATTGGTGACCAGGGGATTGCTTTATATCAACTGGCTTATCCTATTTATACAACACTTTTAGTGGTATCCCGGTCAGGAATTCCGGTAGCCCTTGCTAAAATGATATCTGATAGAATTGCCAGAAATGAGTATAGATCAGCCTTCAGGATATTTAAAGTGGGTAGAAAATTAAGTGTATTAATTGGTGGTTTCTTTTTTGTCTTAATGTTAATTATGGCAGCACCTGTGGTTAATATATTGCGATGGGATTCAAGAGCTCTTTATACTATACTGGCAATATCACCGGCAGTTTTTTTTGTTTCCATTATGGCAACTTATAGAGGTTTTTTTCAGGGACTTCAGGATATGGTACCCACAGCATATTCCCAGGTTGTAGAACAATTTGTCAGGATGACAACGATGATTATACTGGTGTATTTACTTATACCCCATGGAGTTGGACTGGCTGCAGCAGGAGCGACCTTTGGTGCTGTTACTGGTTCTATTGCTGGACTTTTGATTCTGTTTTATATATACTATAGAAGGCGGAAAAAAATCTGGAAATATGTAAATACCGGTTCAGTTGTTGATTTTAATACCCGGGAAATAATTAAAGAGATGGCAGCACTGGGTATTCCGGTAACTTTTGGAGCTCTGGTTTTACCTTTGATGAGCCTTGTTGATGCGGCAATAGTCCCCTGGAGATTAAGTGTTGCCGGTTTTGAAAATGCTCTGGGCCTATTTGGTCAGCTCTCAGGAATGGCTCTTGTACTGGTTAATTTTCCTGCAATTATTACAATATCACTGGCAGCAAGTTTGGTACCTGCTATATCAGAGGCTTTTGCCCTGGGGGATGATAATTTAATTAAAAGAAGAACAGAAACAGCCTTAAGATTAACCCTTTTAATTGGATTACCGGCATCTACAGGTCTTTTTATACTTGCTCAACCATTGACTTCAGTAATATTCAATAATATAGAAGCTGCTATTCCCTTAAGAATTGTAGCCTGGGGAGTTATTTTTATTACTCTACAGCAAACTACATCTGCAATTTTACAGGGAATAGGAAAAACAATAATTCCAGCCAGAAACTTATTTATAGGAGCTATTATAAATGGTATAATTAATTTCAGTTTAACAGCTTTACCTCAATTTGGAATAAGGGGAGCTGCTCTGGGAACAGTAACAGGATTTGCTATTGCAGCTTTGTTTAATATATGGTATGTTAAAAGATATACAGGATTTAAGATCAGAATAAAAACTTTATTACTAAAACCACTAATTGCTGTATTAATTATGGCTATAATAACAAAACATGGTTTTGAACTTTTCTTAAATGTATTTCCAGTTGTTTTTAAAGGTTATAGTTATGCTGTAAGCACTATATTGATTGTTTTTATAGCTGCATTTTCTTATTTCTTTTTATTGTTATTATTAGGGGAAATAAAACATAGTGATTTAATTTTAATTCCTGGAATTGGGGAAAAAATCGCTGATAATTTAAAGAAACTGGGTCTGGTAGGTGAATAAAATATGGATATGGAAAAATTGACAGATGAGGTTGAGAGACTGGTTAAAATCATGGAATCTTTGAGAGGCCCTGAAGGATGTCCCTGGGATAAAGAACAGGATTATTATTCTTTGAAACAATATATTCTGGAAGAGGCTTATGAAGTGGTTGAAACTCTTCTTGAAAGAGATATTGGATCATTAAAGAATGAGCTGGGAGATCTGCTATTACAGGTTGTTTTTCAGGCACAGATAGCTCGAGAACAGGGAGATTTTGATTTGATTGATGTAATATCTGCAATAAATGAAAAATTAATCAGACGCCATCCTCATGTTTTTGCTGACAAAAAAGTTGATAATATCGATGATGTTATGAATAACTGGGAAGACATAAAGAAAAAGGAACAGGGGAATGATAAAAAAAGCAGTTCAATTTTAGAGGGTGTTTCCAGAGGGATGCCTGCTTTAATTCAAAGCTACCAAATACAAAAAAAAGCAGCAAAAGTTGGTTTTGATTGGGATAATACAGATGATGTAATAAAAAAAATAAAAGAGGAAACAGAGGAAGTTGAAGAAGCTATAAAAGAAAATGATATTAAAAAAATAAAAAATGAACTTGGAGATTTGCTTTTTTCTGTTGTTAATCTATCCCGGTTTTATAGAGTTAACCCTGAACTGGAATTACTAAATTGTGTTTTGAAATTTAAAAAAAGATTTAAATATATTGAGGAGACTGTTAGAAAGAAAGGATTTAAAATTGAAGAATTGACACTAAAAGAACTGGACGAGTTCTGGGAGGAAGCAAAAATTCAAATTAATCAGGGAGGAAAATAATGAAGATAATCAAATATATTGTTCTAACATTACTAATAATTCTTTCATTTAGTATTTTTAGTCTGCCAGTGGATGGTTTTGATGTTGATGCCCCTTCTGCAATATTAATAGAAGCAGAAACAGGACAGGTTTTATTTGAAAAAAATGCAGATGAAGAAATGGCACCGGCAAGTATTACAAAAATAATGGCCCTTTTAATTGCCATGGAGGAAATAGAAAATGGTAATATTTCTTTTGAAGATGAAGTTAGAATAAGCAGGTTAGCCAGTTCTATGGGGGGTTCACAGATTTTTCTGGATTATGATACCTCTGTTAAAATGGAGGATCTTTTAAAAGCAGTTACAATTGCCTCTGCCAATGATGCAACAGTGGCAATATCTGAAGCAATAGGAGGTACTTATAGCAGATTTATTGAACTAATGAATGAAAGGGCTGTTCAACTGGGAATGGAAAATACACTTTTTCAGAATTCAACCGGTTTACCGGAGGAAAATCACTATACTTCTGCCCGTGATATAACTAAAATGTCGCGGAAAATAGTTAATTATGATATTATCCTGGAATGGGGTTCTATATGGCTGGATTATATAGATTTACCCCGTAACAGGCAGGCTATGCTGGTTAATACTAACAGGTTAATTAACTCTTATCCTGGAATGGATGGAATAAAGACCGGACATACCAATGAAGCAGGATACTGTCTGGCTGCAACTGCAGAAAGAAATAATATAAGATTGATATCAGTTGTTTTGAATACAGGAAGTAAAGAAGAACGAAGGGAAATTACAGCAAGGTTACTTGATTATGGTTTTAATAATTTTAATCAACATAAATTAACTGAAAAAGGAGAAAAAATATATAATGTTCAGGTACCTGAAGGTAAAAACCTGACAACAGTAGGAGAAGCCAGTGAAGAACTTTTGGTTATGGTGAGAAGGGGCAGAACAGACGATATAGACACAAAAATTGAAATTAAAGAAGATTTAAAAGCTCCTGTACAAAAAGGAGAGATTTTGGGAAGACAGGTTGTTATAGAAAATGGTAATATAATTAATTCCATTGATATAATAGCAACTGAAGATGTACCTCGGGCAAATATATTTCTTCGTTTATGGAGAAAATTTGTAAACTGGATAGGAAGTATTATAACATCAATAACCTGATTTTTGTGAATAAAACCCCTTAAATAATGTCAAGCTATTAATAGAGTTTGATTTTATTTAAGGGGGATTTTTATTTTGAAAAAACTTTTTCTTTTCTTTATTATGTTCTTAATTGTAAATAGTTTAAGCAGTTGTGGACCTCAGGTCAGGCATCTGGAGAGGTTTGATGAGGAACCTGATATTAATGTGGAATTAGCAGAAGGTGAAATTGAAACAATGGGATTAGAAGAATATGTTACCGGTGTAGTTGCCGGTGAAATGAAACCGGATTGGCCTGAAAGTGCATATGCAGCACAGGCTATTCTGGCCAGAACTTTTGCATTAAAATATCTGGAAGAACATGAAACTGATACGATTAGCAGTGATTATTTAGCAGCTCAGGAATATAAACCTGAAAATATTACTGAAGAAGTTGAAACAGGAGTCGCCAAAACAACAGGGGAAGTAATAGTATATAATGATCAGTATATTAATGCCTGGTTTCATGCCAGTGCTGGAGGGCAGACTACTTTTGCCAGGGTAGGCCTGGCCTATGAAAGAGATGAACCTCCATATACAATAAGTGTTAGTTCTCCAGATCATGAAGCACCGGATGATGTTCAAAACTGGGTAGCGGTTTTTTCAAATGAAGAACTTCAGCAGACACTTAATACAATGGAACACGAGATTGGAGAAATAGAAAGTCTGGAAACAGGAGAAATGGATGAAACAGGAAGAGTTATTGATTTTATATTTACTGGAACTGAAGGTAATATTACTGTAAAGGCAGCAATATTTAGAAGAGAATTGGATTCACAAAGATTAAAATCAACTAAAATTACAGAAGTTGAAGAAACAGAAGAGGGTTATTCTTTCTCCGGATCAGGTTTTGGACATGGTGTTGGTATGAGTCAGTGGGGAGCTTATTCCATGGCAAAGGAAGGAAATACTCCCGAAGAAATAGTAGATTATTATTTTGATGGCATTGAAATTGTTAGTTTATATGATTAAAAAAAACACTTGACAGAATAAATGTTTAATGATAAGATATAAAACGTTGCGAAAAATAGTTATTCTAATTAATATAGCAGTAATCTCAAAAAAAATTAAAAAATCTCTTGACAGGAATAAATATAGATGATAATATATAAAACGTCGCATAAAAAAAGACTCTTTCAAAAAGGGTTGTGGCGATAT
>PWOK01000156.1 GCA_003557445.1 Halanaerobiaceae bacterium | reverse complement strand
TCATCAACATCATCAGGTAATTCATCCACTACCAGTACCATATATTCCTTACCCTCTGCATCATCTATCAGATCTACAGGAATATTTAAGGTACCTGATATCGCAGCCTCCATAAAATAATTTATATCAAGAGCTATATCAATGTTTTCGGTTAACTTCCCTGCCTCAACAGTTACCGGTGTAGCTTCCTCTAATGATAAATTGTCCGGGTCTGCTCCATATATACCTACTAGATCTCCAGGTATATGATCAATTCGATCCTCATCTTCAACTATGTTAACAAAAGCAGCAACATAAAAATCTTTCTCAGTTTCTCCTGTCGCACTTAAATTAACCATCACATGATAATCAAGGCTATCTGTATTACCTTCCCAGGCTCCATGATATTCTCCATATATATGCTGTTTAAAATCATATTCCTCATCATCAAAATCAGCTGGTAGTTCATCTATTACAAATATCATATATTCCTTACCCTCTGCCTCATCTATAAGATCTGAAGGAATATTTAAACTACCGGAAATACCTGAGTCTAATTCCGATAATAATGTAACAGTAATATTTATATCTTTATCTTCAACATTAATTTCTCCTGTCTTTTCAATAAAACCATCAGCTAAAACTGTATATTCAATATTTTCACCTGAAATAACATTGTTAAAAACTGCTATACCTTCTGTATTGGTTTCAATTTTACCATGCCCTGAAAGACTGATTTCAGCATCACTAATCGGATTTTCTTCTATATCCTGAACAAAAAAACTGACCTGGTAATAATTATCCTCCAGTTCTGGTATTAAATCACATGCTGAAAAAATAAAAATAAGTAAAAATAGAATAAGAAACCAGAAATATTTTTTTCTTTTATACATATTTACATCCCCTTTATATATGAAATTATTCTTTTATGTATGGAAAATTACATACCACCTCCGAATTTAATCTTATAACTAATTTCATCAAGCTCTATTGTTTTATCCGGTACAAATCCACCTGTAAAGGATGAAGACTGTCCATCAGAAATATCTGACACCTGAAGCATACCTTCACCTACTATATTGGAGTTAGCATCAAAAAAAGTAATTTCAAAAAAAGCAAAATGATAATCATTTCCAGTATCATTATAAATTGTACCTTTAACCTTTAACATACCAAAAAAAGCATCAACTTCAATTTCCATTTTTTCCAGAACAAAACCAGGTTCTATTCTGTCCCCTTCTTCTACTTTTATTTCATCTAATGTAAGCCCGGCAAACCATTTATTTAAAACAAATCTGTCTTTTGGATCTCTAAAATAAACAGTATTATAGTAGATTTCTCCAAGTTCAGGATGTATGGACTTTTTTTGCGAAGAAGGAAAAGCTGTATCTTCCTCTTTTAAAATACGTAGCATAGCATAAATATCACCATTTTCATCAATTACAAAAGCAATCCCAGGACCTGGTGGATAATAGAGATGTATACTATTATCATCTGTAATAGCCGGTTCTATTTTTTCATAATAATCCAGTTTCGGGTTGATTTTTTTCAATTCATAAAAGTTAATTAATATAGAATCCCCAAAATTATCTGAGCTCTCTTCATTAAAGACATTTCTATAGCTTCCCAGTTTTCTTTCAAAACCTTCTTCAGGTGTAGCCAGATATATATGCTGAGAATAAAGTCGACCATCAACCATAATATGCTCTGGTCTTCCTTCTTCCTGGTCAAACCATGGATACCATCCTTGATTAAAATCATAAATAGTCTGAACTGCCTCAATTCTTCCACTTTTTTGTTCTACTCTAAAAGTGAAATTACTAAGAGTCCAGGGATATATAAGCTCCTCTAAATTCGGGTTAAGAGATTTTAATTCATTTAAATTTATTTCTTTTGTATTTGCATGCCCACCTGATACAATAAAAATAAAAATTAAAGTTAATAAAAGAAATCTTAAAAATAATTTTACAATTTCTTTCTCAAGGTTTCTCAATTTCCATCCCCCCTTTATAAAAATTTTCTTATTATAATCCCTTCTTATATATTTTAATCATATAAATATTAATAATTTTTTTACTCTTTTTATTTTTATTATATCATAGTTTTATTATATTTTTCTATTGAAACTAATTTTATTTACTTATATCTATATAAGATACATTAAATGGTTCTTTTTTACCATTTCGACAAATATCGGGTGGTACCTGGCACCTGTCGATGTGTGTCGAAAAAAAGAACCCTGCCTTCAAAGCAGGGTTCTTGAAAAATCTCAACTATTATGTTTTTGACAAATTCCGGGAGGTACCTGGCACCTGTCGGGTTTTGTCGAAATCAGATTAAAATGTGTACTGTAATTTAGCTGTTAATTCTGCAGTAAATTCACTGTCTTTATCGATAACATTTATTGTGTCAGGTACACCTAAATCTTCTTTGATATTTCCTGTTTCTAATCCCAGAGTAAGTTCTGTATTTAAGTTAAGATTGTTCTCTAATGGTTTCCGGGTACCAAGTAAAAGGCTATTCATAAATGTAGTTTCAGTTATTCTATCATCATAACTTTCTTCTACCTGATCAAAACTTTCGTCACTGACCTCTCTTTCCAGATTAAATGTATAAGAAGTATAAATATCAGCTATGTCAGTTTGATTTTCCAGCTGAACAAATAGACCAAGATTAATAAGTGTTTCCAGATCATCTCTGGTAATAGACTCTTCATCAGTGGCATCATCATTATCATCTATCTCAGTCTCTCTAATTAAAGTGCCACCACCCATTCTTCTAAAATCAAAGTGAGTTTCAGCATTTATAATTAATTCATCTGTTAACTGTTCCTGACCCATCAAATTTAGTGCTAATAGATAATTAGTTGCTTTTTGAACTGCCTTATGTTCAGCATCTATATTTTCATCACCAAAAACATATCCATCAATTTTGGCATTATTTGATACCCGATTTAACCATACCAAATAACCAAGACTCACAAAAGAATTATCATTTTCTCGCTCATTTTCGTAATTACCTAAATGGTTAATAGCCCTGGTTTTGGTACTGCTTCTACCGGATCCTTCAATCCTTGTGGCAGGTCTGAGAGAAAAGTTAAAATCATTACTATCATCAACATCAAAAAAACTTTTATTTCCTGTTGTATTTAAACCTGAAGTAATTTCTGAATCATCCATACTGTATTCTACCCTTAATCCCGGGCCAGGAGCATAATTATATCCAAACACATTTCCCAAATTTATGGGAAGAGCATATGGTTTGGCTGTTAAAGTAAAGTCATTAAATGGGGTATAAGAAATATAGGTTTCATTATTCATAATTGGTGTCAGGTTGTTATTAACCCTGACCTGAGCCTGTCCCTCAATATTTCCAATACTTTTATTTACTCTTAATGTTAAATCATCAGTCAAAGATGTCCAGAGCTGGTTTGCATTCATATCAATCCTTGAAAATAGCTCAATTTCTCCATCTTCAATTTCCTTTAAAAGCGATAGATTTACACCATCATTCAAATCAGTATCAAGCATATTTCTGGGGTCACGAACCAGATCTAGGCTCCAGTTAAATTTATTCTGTAAAATTAAACCTTCCAGACCTATCCACAGATTATGATGTCCATTTACAAAATTAAAGAACTCCAGATCACCATCTGTAATTAGTCCATCTCCCTTATCTGTAAGCGAATAATAATTAAGTAAATTTAGATCAAATTCAATATTACCACCTTTTAAATCAATAAGTGTTTGACCTTGATCACCCTGAGCAAAAATCAAACCTGTATATAAGATAAGAGTTAAAACCACCAACAGTAAAAGAAAACTAAATTTTTTCATAGTTTAATCCTCCTTATTATTAAAAATTTTGGTTACAGCAATTTCATCATTTGCTTTGCTGTTGAATAAACCTGATTTCTTTTTAGCCTTTTTATATAATTTTCTATCAATTTTAATATCAGTAATATTATTGCGTTTAGGTTTATAACTATTTACCAGATTACACAAAGAGTCAATAATTCCTTCTATATCAACATTTTCAATCTGAACCTGTAACCTATCCAGTGTAGAAATTAACTTCTTTTTATCAACTCCGTTTAAATCATTAATAAATATTTTCTCATGTTCAGTGGCAATATTTTCATCATCATTTAATAATTCCTCATATAATTTTTCACCAGGACGTAAACCTGTAATCTTAATCTCAATATCTTTTCCTGGCTCCAATCCGGAAAGCCTGATTAAATTTTCAGCCAGATCCATTATCTTAACAGGTTCTCCCATATCAAGTACAAAAACTTCTCCTCCTGCTCCCAGAGCTCCAGCCTGTATTACAAGCTGTGATGCCTCAGGTATAGTCATGAAATATCTGGTTACATCTTGATGAGTTACTGTTAAAGGTTTTTTCTGTGCAATTTGCTTTTTAAAAATAGGAATAACACTGCCATTGCTGTCCAGAACATTACCAAATCTAACTGCTTTATAATCAGTTTCACTTATCTTATTATAATACTGAATGATCATTTCAGCTACCCTTTTGGTAGCACCCATAATATTTGTGGGATTAACAGCTTTGTCTGATGAAATAAGTACAAATTTATCCACAGAAAACAAATCAGCCGCCCGGGCCACATTTAAGGTTCCAAAAATATTATTTTTCACAGCTTCTTCTGGATTTTTCTCCATCAGGGGCACATGTTTATGAGCTGCTGCATGGAAAACAACATCAGGTTTGTATTTAGCAAACAAATAAACCAATTTGTCCAGATCCTGAATATTACCTATCTCAGTTATAATATTAACCTCTTTAAAAGTTTCTTTTAATTCCAGTTCAAGAAAATAACTGCTATTTTCATTAATATCAAGAATCACCAGATTATCCGGATTAAACCTGGCTACCTGACGGCATATTTCAGAACCAATTGAGCCGGCACCACCGGTTATCAAAATATTTTTGGCTTTCAAATAGGCAGAAATGTTGTCATTATCCAGTTCTACCGGTTTTCTTTTTAATAAATCCTCAACTTTTACTTCCCGGATATGATTTAGATTAAAACCATCATCTATAATTTCATAAACACCGGGAAATATTTTTACTTTAATATCATTCTGCTGACTTAGATTATATATTTCTTCAATATCCTTTCCTGATGCAGAAGGCATGGCAATAATAATCTCCTGGATACTGTGTTTTCTTATAATTTTTGGAATACTGTATCTGTTTCCCAGCACTTTTTTCCCGTGTACTTCAAGGTTTTGTTTGTCAGGATCATCATCAATTAATCCGATAATATCTTTATCAAGTTCAGGGTGTTTTCTCATCTCCCTGATTAACATTTCTCCTGCATCTCCTGCTCCGACAATAAGTATATTGTTGTTTTTTCTTTTACCCTGGATTTTGTTTTTTAATTCATTAAAGAGCCTCATAAAAAACCTTATTGAACCAAGAAACAAAATATTAAAGGCAATATTGGAAACAACAATACTATAAGGAAGGGTGATATTCGAAAAAAACAGATATGAGAAAACAAATAGATTAAGCATAAAGGTAGCCTTAAAAATTGAATATAATTCAGAAATACTGGCATATTTCCACATCTTATTATAAAGATGGGAAAAAAACAAACAGGCCAGACCAATTACAGTTATGTATAAAAAGAATCTATAATTAAAATAATGAAGCCAGTCACTGCCAAATCTCTGATAAAAACTTAATACAAAAGCAAAATTAAGCAATAATACATCCATTATTATTAATAATGGTTTTTTATGTTTAGCCCTAAAAAAGCTCATCTTTATCTCTCCTCACCACAATACATACCTGAATCTATATATATAAAATAACTATATTTTCCTATGTATATATAATATAGTGATTATATCATATAAAATCAAATTTTACAATTTCCTTTTTATTACTTTTTATATAACTATTTAACCCTGTACCACTGTCTGCCAATAAATTCATGTATAACTTTAGTTGATTCTTCAAGGGCTGAAAGCCTGGGCAATAATTTTCTTAATCCTCTTTCATAGGTAAAGGAGTAAAATTCAGCAGGAACTGCTATAACACTGTCAAAATATTTATCAAATTCTCTTTCTGCTCTTTTTAAATGCCAGGCAGATGTAACCACTGCAACTTTTTCAATTCCCATTATTTCCTCTATTTTAAGCAGTTGTAGTGGATGTTCATAGGTATTATTAGAATAAGGTTCTGTAATTATATCATCCTCAGAAAGACCCATATCCACTGCCAGTTCTTTCATCAAATCTGTCATATGTTCAGGATGTGTAACAGATGATCTGCCCTGTAAAATCAAATATTCTGCTTCACTTTCTTTAAAATACCTTACACCTCTGACCACCCGGGATTGAGTGGACTCACTCATCATATCCATCTCCTGCTCTGGCCCCCTCAAAAGACCTCCACTGAGCACTGTAACCACCTGAACATCATAATCATTAATTTCCGTATATGGAGATTCCAAAAAGCCTGCCAGCCTGAGGGAAATAACTGGCATGCTTAATAAAAACACAGACAATGTTAACACTGCCAGACAAACTGTTAAATAATGACTGAGTTTACTTGATTTTTTCCAGTGATAAAGAGATATACATACAAAGATAATTAAAAATAGTAATAAAATAAATAGGGGAGATAATATAATCTTAACCATCATAACCACTCCTGTTTTTATTATATTTTGCTTTTATTAAATTTTCCTGAATCACATTAATAGTTTTTTCTCTTAAACCATACTTATTATAAGTAATATAGGCCAGTAAAAAACTAACTGCACCTCCCAGAGCAAGTATAACTCCCAGTAAAATAGCTGTTCTGGCCGGTTGAATAACTCTTGCAGGTTCAAACCCTATAATATCAAGGGTTATACCCAGTAATAATATAGCCATTGATTGTGAAATTTTATAGGCAAAAGTAAGACACCCATAATATACACCTTCCAGCCTTTCTCCTGATTTTGCTTCTTCAACATCAATAATATCAGCAATCATGGATAAAGGTAATGTAAAAAGACCACCTGTACCAAACCCTACTATACAGGCAAATGGCAGCAAATATAGATAATTAACAATAAAAATATCTCTGAAAATAACAGCTATCAGTAAAAATAATGAACCAGTTATTGATATAACAGAAGCAAGTTTAGCTGCCGGTTT
This sequence comes from Halanaerobiaceae bacterium, assembly GCA_003557445.1. The sequence continues at coordinate 321 of PWOK01000156.1, read as the reverse complement.
TTTATCAATATTTTTGGATATAATCAACCAGGCAGGCTGGGAAAAAATACTGACCAGGAATTGAGTACCAATTATAACAGCTATCGCATAATTACTCATCTCAAAAGTGAAAGTAAAAACATGAAGTCCAATTGTTCCTATTAAAGCAGATGCGATATTGGCAAAAAGATAGGCCAACACTACATAACGATAATTTGCATATTTTAAAACTCCAATAAGCCTTATATATATTTGTTTCAAATTTCTCTTTTTCTTTTTTTTCTTAGCTATCTTTTTAATCCGGGGAATATATTTTAAAGTTGTAAAAAAACAAAAAAGACC
>PWOK01000277.1 GCA_003557445.1 Halanaerobiaceae bacterium | reverse complement strand
TCCAAAAAGAAGTAAATCATAAGCTAAATATTTATTATTTTTTGAAACAATATTATTTTTTTCTCCAAGAACAATACTTTCAAGTATTCCTCCACTTCTATGATAAAAATTAGAAACCTGAATAATTATTTCATTCTCTTCAGCCGGTTCAAAAAATATCATTTGGGGTAAATATTGAGGAGCCATTTCTTCTCTATTAGTAGCTGGAGTGCCTGCAGAGGCTATTAACTCATTATTCAACCACATTTTATAGGAAGTAAAAATTCGAGGTATTTTTAGTCCCATTTGAGTATCTTCATCCATTTTTATTATTAATCTATAAGTAGCATAACCATCTCCTGTTATCTGTTGATTATTAATATTATAGCCATTCCAGGACCCTGGAATTTTTACAAGTGCTGTTTTATCATAACTTCCTTTTTTAAAATCATCAGGTTTTAGTAACTGATTCCAGTAAAACTCCCATTTCCCATCTAATCTATAATTAGTATCAGAAAAATCAATATTTCGTGTGTCCAATACTGATTCTGATTCTATTGATATAGCATCAGCTTTAGATTCAATAAAAAAAGAATCAAAACTTAAAAAACATATTAAAATTAATAAGATAATTATTATTTGTTTTTTCATTGTTTTTACCTCTAATGAAATTATATTATATATTAGAAACTTTTTCAATGAATTTAATACTTTTTGTCGATTTATTCGACACATATCGACAGGTGTCAGGCACCTCCCGGAATTTGTCGAATAAACACACAAAAACGGTATACCTGAAAGAGGTATACCGTTTAGCTTCCTTATATATTTAATTGTTACTTAAATTACATCATACCGCCCATTCCGCCGGGCATTCCGCCCATTCCACCGGGCATTCCGCCTCCTGGGCCGCCTGGTGCTCCACCACCATTATCATCATCGTCATCTTTTTCTGCTACCAGACATTCAGTAGTTAAGAGCATACTTGAAGCACTGGCTGCATTCTGTAATGCAGAACGGGTTACTTTAGCTGGATCTATAATACCAGCTTTTATCATATTGACATATTCGCCTTTAAGGGCATCAAAACCATATTCAGGTTCATTTTTCTCTTTAATTTTTTCAACAACAACAGATCCTTCATAACCGGCATTATCTGCTATTAAACGAATTGGAGCTTCCAGAGCAGATCTTACAATATCTACACCTGTTGCTTCATCACCTTCAAGATCAAGTTTATCAAGAGCAGATAAAATGTTAAGATAAGTTACTCCACCACCGGCTACAAGGCCTTCCTCAACAGCGGCTCTTGTTGCAGACAGAGCATCCTCTATCCGGTGCTGTTTTTCTTTTAATTCTGTTTCAGTAGCTGCACCAACCTGAATTACAGCAACTCCACCGGCCAATTTAGCCAGTCTTTCTTCCAGTTTTTCCTGATCATATTCTGAATCACTATTATCAATCTGTCTTCTTATTTGAGCTATTCTATTTTGAATATCAGCTTCATTGCCGGCTCCTTCAACTATAGTTGTGTCATCTTTGGTTATAGTAATTTTATGAGCCTGACCGAGATCATTTATTTCTACATTTTCTAATTTTAAACCAAGGTCTTCAGTAATCAAACGACCATTGGTCAATATTGCAATATCCTCTAACATAGCTTTACGACGGTCACCAAATCCTGGTGCCTTAACAGCAACACAGTTAAAGGTTCCACGGATTTTGTTAACAACCAGTGTAGCCAGGGCTTCTCCCTCTACATCTTCAGCAATAATCAACAATGATTTGCCTGACTGTGCTACTTTTTCTAACAGTGGCAATATATCCTGAATATTGGATATTTTCTCATCAGTTATAAGAATGTAGGGATCTTCAAGATCAGCTACCATGCTTTCAGTATCGGTAACCATATATGGAGATAAATACCCTCTATCAAACTGCATACCTTCTACAACATCAAGAGAAGTTCCCATACTTTTAGATTCTTCTACAGAAATTACTCCATCCTGACCAACTTTTTCCATGGCTCCGGCAATCAATTCACCAATTTCATCATCATTACCGGCAGAAATTGAAGCAATTTGAGAAACAGATTCTTTACCTTCTACAGGTTTACTTATCTTGGCAATTTCCTCTGTAAGTACATCTACAGCTTTTGCAATTCCTCTTTTAAGTAACATAGGATTGGCACCTGCAGCAACATTTTTCAACCCTTTTTTAAAGATAGCTTCTGCAAGTACAGTTGCTGTTGTAGTTCCATCTCCTGCTGCATCATTTGTTTTAGTTGCAACTTCTTTAACAGTCTGTACACCCATATTTTCAAAATGATTTTTAACTTCTATTTCTTTGGCAATACTAACACCATCATTAGTAATCGTTGGAGAACCAAAACTCTCCTCTAATACAACATTACGGCCTTTAGGTCCTAAAGTTACTTTTACAGAACTGGCCAAAAGGTCGACTCCACGTTCTAAAGCACGACGAGCTTCTTCACCAAACTTTAATTCTTTTGCCATTATATATCATCCCTCCTGAGATTAATTTTTTCTAATTATTTATTCTTCTAAAACAGCTAAAACATCATCAATTGCTAAAATTACATATTCTTCTTCATCAATATTAACTTTAGAGCCTGCATATTTATCAAAAACTACCCTATCACCAATACTTAATTTTACATCTGCTTCATCTTCTACTTTATTGCCTATAGCAATAACTTCTCCCTGTTGTGGCTTTTTTTCATCCTTTTTAGCTGTATCTGGCAGTACAATACCGCCTTCAGTTTTTTCTTCTTTTTCTTCTTTAATATATTTTACAGCTACCTTGTCATTTAATGGTCTAATTTTCATGTAAACTACCTCCTTTTATTATTTATTTAAGATTTATATATTCTATTAGCACTCATTTCAGTTGAGTGCTAATAATTACTGTATTAATAATAACGGACTTTTCTTTTAAAATCAAACCCTAAAATATGGTCAGAATTACCTTTTATATGTTTTAAATATAATTAGCTAACATATGCTTTTGTTTTCTCCCAATATCTCTTTATTAATTAGATTTAAATTAATTTTACCCTGATATTGAATTTATCTGCTATTTTGTGATAACTATCTCCACTTAAATCATTTCCAGAAAGCCCATAAATTATACCCGGTAATACTACTAAATTATAATTTTTGATATTTTCTTCCTCTAAAGCGGTAATAATATCTCCCGTCACCAGTAAACCCGCTGTTTTTATAGAACCACCAAAATATCTGTTTTTAACAGCAACAACTTTCATTCTCTCATCACTGCTGATCTTTTTTATTAATTCCCTGATTAATTTTTCTGCCAGTATTGATGTTATAATCACTATCCCCTGATTTTTATTTTTATTGATTATATTTTTTAATTGATTAATTTTTTTTACACTTAGATCATAATCAACTACTATTCCCGATTTTTGCTTTTGTTCCTTTTTAATTATGGTTTGATAAGTCTGGCAACCCCTTTTAACAATCACTTCAGGTTTTTTAAATTCTTTCAATTTATTAAAAGCATCAACTCTGGTTAAAGGTTTATAATTATTTATCTGTTTGATTTGATCAAAAACCTTTAATCCACCTCTATCTGCAGGTGAACCCTTTATAATTCCCTGGATAATAATTTTGAAATCTTTAAGATCAGGGGGTTCTTTAATTACAGGGATACTATATTTGCTTTTCAAATTATTAACTAAAAAACTCAATCTCTTTTGCTGTTCTTTATCAAATTTGAATGTTTTGTTATATTTAGTAACCCCTGGAGAAAAAATACGGACAGTACAGGCTTTTTTTCTTTCAAGCAAGGCCACTGTCTTTTCCAGCCTATCTCCTTCAAGTATATAGGGAGTAACAACTATACTGCCATGATATCTTAAATTATGTAGCTCCAGTAGATCAAGAGCTTTAAAAACTGTCTCTGAAAAGTGATCATCCATTAAAAAAAACCTTGCTTCAGGGTTATTACAGTTTATTGAAATATTTGGTTCTACAGGATTGCTTTTTTTTAAAAAAATAATTTTCTTTTCAGTTAGTAGACTGCCATTGGTTGTAATTTTAATCAATTTATCGGGAAATTTTCTGCGCAAAAGATTAATTATCTGTTCAAAATCAGGGTGTAACAGGGGTTCCCCCTCTATTATTTTTGTTGCTGATTCACCGAGTATTACAGGGCCTGCCTCTGGTAAATAATCAATTAATTCATCAATTAACTCCAGATCAAGATGACCAAAACTATAAGTTATAATATCAGGTGGATTCTGCTTATGACTGCAGAAAATACAGTCCAGATTACAGATTGAAGTAATGGGCAATATCTGTTTTTCCTGCACTGTTTTTAAAAGCAAATATTTTTCTTTCCCGGTACTTTTCATAAGTAAGCTCCCCTGCAAATTTAATTATAGCCTTAATCCTGGTTCAGGATTTAAAGAAAGAGATGCAAAATCCTGGTTCAAATACTGATAATAGGCAACAGTTCCTATCATCGCTGCATTATCAGTGCAATATTTTAATTGTGGATAAAAAAGCGATACCTGATATTCTTTTAATTTTTCTTTTAACTGTCTGCGAAACTCCTGGTTGGCTGCAACCCCTCCTGATAAAATCACATTTTTAACCTGATAATTATTGACAGCTTTAATAATATTTTTTATTAACATATCTATAACAGTCTGTTGGAAACTGGCTGCAACATCTGCTATATTAATTTCTCTGTCTTTCTGTTTTTGATTGTGAACATAATTAATTACTGCTGTTTTTAAACCACTAAAACTAAAATCATATTCTCCATTTTTAAAGCTGGCCCGGGGAAAATCTATAGCTTCCGGGTCACCTTCCCTTGCTTTTTTCTCTATCAGGGGACCTCCCGGATAACCTAAATTTAAAAAACGGGCAACTTTATCAAAAGCTTCTCCAGCTGCATCATCTCGAGTACTACCCAGAATTTTATATCCTTTTAGATCTTCAAAATAAAGTAAATCTGTATGTCCCCCTGAAACTGTTAAACAGATTACCGGTGTCTCAATTTCTTTTCCATATATGAAATTAGAATATATATGTCCTGCTATATGATTTACACCAATTAAAGGAATATCAAACAAAAAAGATATGGTTTTGGCCGCAGTTAAACCTACCAGCAAACTACCGACAAGCCCCGGTCCATAAGTAACTGCCACTGCATCAAGTTTTTTAGCATTAATATCTGCCTGAGTCAGCGCTTCAGTTATTACTGGATTAATAAATTCCAGATGTTTTCGTGAAGCCAGTTCAGGTACGACACCTCCAAATTTTTGATGCCAGTCCACCTGTGAGGCAACAATATTTGATAAAATATCATGCCCATTTCTGGTAACTGCTGCTGCTGTTTCATCACAGGATGTTTCAATTGCCAGAATATATATATCATCATTCTCAATCATCTTTTAACTCCTTCCCCATAATCAAAGCATCCTCTCCCGTATCCCGGTAATAATCAGGTCTTGTAGTAATTTTTTCAAACCCCAGTTTATTATATAAGTTTATTGCAGCCTGATTGGAAATTCTCACCTCAAGAACAGCCTGTTTCATCCCCATTTTTTTGCCTCTTTTAAGCAATTCTTTAATTAATTTTGTACCAATTCTACGATTTCTGTATTTTTTAGCAACAGCCAGATTGGTTATGTGAATTTCATCAACCACCAGCCAGGCACCAATATAACCCACAAGTTGATCGTCATAATATGCACTTAAATAAATAGAAAAAAAATCATCACGCAAATCCCTTAAAAAGGATTCCTCTGACCAGGCAGTCGAAAAAGTCCTTTTTTCTATTTCCATAACCTGAGGTAAATCTGATTTTTCCATGTTTTTTATTTTTACTTCCATAGCAGGATACCCCTTGTTCTCCTAATTATAAGCTTTTTTTAAATACCTGGGTAATAGCTTTTTATAGTCATGTTTTATTCCTTTTTGTAGATAATACCCTCCAAGTTGAGCTACTATTGCCCCTGAGGGCTGATTTTCCTTTATTGAAGGTAAAACAAGTTTTAAATTGCTTTTTTTGAAAATATCCTGATAGACATTTACTCCATTACCAACCAGATAATAAACAGCTTCAGGATCTAAATTATCCAGTTCTACCAGCAGTTTTTCCACAGAAAATGTCTGATCATTCCACTTTCTGTTTTTTTGCATATTTATAGAACCACCTTTAAATAATGCCGTATAAACCCTTTGATGTCGTGCATCAAGCACCGGTACCAGCCAGGGTTTATTCCTGTAAATATTACAGGCAATAACCTCCAGAGTGGATAAACCAACAACAGGCAGTTTTAGAAATTGAGCCATAGTTTTAATTGTGGTTAAACCAATCCTTAGACCGGTGAAAGAACCAGGACCGACTGTTACTGCAAGTCCCTGAAGATCTTTTTTTTGAACACCACATTCCTGCATTAGATATTTTATGCAGGGTAATAACCTTTCACTGTGTTTTTGATAAAGGTTAATATTCATTTCACCCAGTAACCTATCTCCCTTTATCAAACCTATTGCTGCTATATCTGTACTTGAATCAAGTCCCAGTACTATCATAAACAAAAACACCTTTCTTTCAAATATTAGTAGTTTATATTTTGCAAAAGCTTTTGACTCTGTTTTCCTCTACTTTTAAAGCTAAATTTTCTTACTGTTTTCTCGATCACTTCTATTTCAATTTGCAAATAATGATCTTTTATAAAATCCAGGGCCAGCTCCGGCCATTCAATAGCGACAATACCCGGTCTTCCCAGATATTCTTCAAAACCAATATCATAAAGCTCATTTTTTTGCTCCAGCCTGTATAAATCCATATGATACAAAGGTAATCTTCCCTGGTATTCATTTATCAGGACATATGTAGGACTGGTAATATCCTGCTCGATATCAAGAGCCCGGGCAATCCCCTTTACCAGGACTGTTTTACCTGAACCCAGTTCTCCTTTAAGAAGAATAATTTGTCCCGTTTCTGCAAATTCTCCGATTTTCTGTCCTATCAGTAAAGTATTTTCCGGGTCATAACTTTTATATGTAAATTCACAGTTCATAATTTCACCTCAGTTTATATTACCACAAAATTGATATATCTTCATTATAATAAAAACCTGGCCTTTTTTCCACCTACATCCTGTTTTTTTACTCAGAAAGTAATTGTTTTACTTTTTGAATATCAGTGGTCGGCAGCTGACAGTTTTGATCTTTACAGATATATACTGTTGTTTTACCCTCTCTCATTTCATATTCCCTGGTATAAGGGGCAACCTTTTCTATCATATCATCTTCAGGTGATTTAAAGATAACCACTTTAGCGGGAATATATTCTGTTCTCAAAAAGTCCATTATCTTTTTGGTTTCCTGAGAATCTCTTTTTCCTGTGATTATAATACAATAAAAAGAATCTATCATTTGATTATAGGTTTTCAGAAAATACAAATACCCTGCAGCTGATTTTTTGACCTCACTGGAAAATATCTCAATTATTCTCTCTGCTTTTTCTTTAAATTTTGGG
>PWOK01000297.1 GCA_003557445.1 Halanaerobiaceae bacterium | reverse complement strand
GGTGCCTTCTACCGGTTTCATAACTCCATGATAGGCAACCTGAGAAGCTTTTTTTAATGCTTTTACCAGATCATTTTTTGTGATTACTTCATTATTTTTATTGGCTTCAGAAAATCCTCTTAATAACTGAGATAAAATAACCCCTGAATTACCCCGGGCACCCATCAGGGCCCCCTGAGCTATAGCAGAAGTTAATTTGTCAGCTCTATTTGATTTTGATGCTTTAAGTTTTTTAACAGCCTCCATAAATGTTAAATACATATTGGTTCCTGTATCTCCATCAGGAACTGGAAAAACATTTAAAGAATCAACCAGTGACTTTTGTTTTTTCAAATACATTAATGCTGAGATAAACATTTCTCTTATTTCTTTTTCTTTCAAAACAGTTATTTCTTTTTCCTGCTTTTTGTTTTTATTTTTATTTGCCTCCATTTCCAACTCTCACTCCCTGAACATTGACATTTACCTCAGATACTTCAACACCTATTTTTTCTTTTATAGTATAGGTAACCCTGTCAATTATATTTTGTGCTACCTCATGAATGTTAGTCCCATATTCAACTATAATATTTAATTCCAGACTAACAGTACCTTCCTTGTCATCATCTTCAACTACCAGACCTTTTGTCAGATTTTCAATACCAAGAAGATCAGCAATTCCATCCTGAACATTTCTGGAAGACATCCCTACCAGACCATAACATTCCATGGCAGCAAGTCCCGCAATCTTACCAATAACTTCATTGGTAATAGTAATTTCACCATATTTATTTGACCATGTTTTTGCCATAAAGACACCTCTCTTTATTTAAAAATAATATTTTAAAGATATTTTTAACTTTTTCATAATTAAATCTTTTATCTATATTTTATAATATAATTAATAAATGTGCAAGAGTACTTGTCAAATGACAGTAAAATATGTTAGAATATCAAAGGAAGGAGGAATAACTATGGCCAGAGTTTGTGAAATATGTGGAAAAGGAAGTAATAATGCAAATAGAGTACGGCGTAGAGGTAAAGCCAAAAAAGAAGGTGGAGTTGGACGTAATGTTACAAGTATTAGCAAAAATAAACAAAAACCCAACTTAAAAAAAGTAAAAGCTATAATTGATGGTTCACCCAAAAGAATTAAAGTCTGTACTCAATGTTTAAAATCAAACAAAGTAAAAAAAGCCCATTAGATAAGGGCTTTTTTTTTATTTTTATTTATTTTTATTTTCCTGTTTTTATTTGTCTTGACTGATAAAAGTCATTACCATATATATCATTAATTACTATTAAAGGCAGATTATCAACTTCCAGTTTTCTGATAGCCTCAGGACCAAGTTCTGGATAGGCAATCACTTCAGATTTTTTTATTTTTTGAGCGATTAAAGCTGCTGCTCCACCCACTGCAGCAAAATAAACAGCTTTATATTTTCTGATAGCCTCTTTAACTTCTCTGGACCTTCCACCCTTACCAATCATACCTTTTAATCCGTTTTTTAATAATTCTGGAGTGAAAGTATCCATACGATAACTGGTTGTTGGGCCTGCAGAACCTATTACCTGATTTTCCCTGGATGGAGATGGGCCCACATAATATATTACCTGACCTTCAAGAGGAATGGGAAGTTCTTTGTTTTCTTTAAGTAAATTTATAAGTTTCATATGAGCAGCATCCCTGGCTGTATATATTTCCCCGGATAATAAAACATTTTCTCCAGCATACAATTTGTTCAAATCATCAATGGTTAAAGGTGTGGAAATCTTCAATTTAATCAACCCCTTAATATTTTATAAAATTATTTCTTTATGGCGGGAAGCATGACAGTTTAAATTTACAGCAACCGGTAAAGAAGCAATATGACAGGGATACTTCTCTATTTTTACAGCCAGTGCTGTAGTATTTCCGCCCAGTCCCTGGGGACCTATTCCCAGATCATTAATTTTTTTAAGTAATTCATCCTCTAAATCTGCTGTTTCCCGATCACTATGATTGTCATCAATTTTACGGAGTAAAGCTTTTTTGGACAGCAGGGCTGCTTTTTCAAATGTTCCTCCTATACCTATACCCACAATAACAGGTGGGCAGGTATTGGGCCCCGCTTTTTTGATAGTCTCAATCACAAAATCTATTACTCCCTGTTTACCATCAGCCGGTTTTAACATCTTAATCCGGCTCATATTTTCACTGCCTCCACCTTTAGCAGCCAGGGTTAATTTTAATTTATCCCCGGTAACTATTTCTGTATAAATAACTGCAGGTGTATTATCACCTGTATTATTTCGTTTTAAAGGATCATCCACAATTGAACTTCGTAAATAACCTTCAGTATATCCTTTACTAACCCCTTTATTTATTGCATCTTTTAAATCACCATTTATAATCAGTTGATTACCCACTTCGGCAAAAACAACTGTAAAACCGGTGTCCTGACAGACAGGCATTTTTTCTCTGGCAGCAATTCGGGCATTCTCAATTAACTGCCCTAAAATATTTTTACCTGATTGAGAAATTTCATTTCTTTTTGCTCTCTTCAGGCATTCCTGTAAATCATCATTAAGATAAAAATTTACTTCCTGACATAATCTGGCTACTGAATCTATTATTAGATCTATTTGTAATTCTCTCATAGATATACATACTCCTTTATTTTATTTAACTCTACGTAATCTTGATTTTATCTTTTTTCTTTCCTTATTTATTTTTATTAAATTAGAAACATCTGAAACTGTAATAACCGGAATTTTAATCCCTTTAAGTACAACACTTTGGCCATCAAATTCTGTAATTTGAAAAACTATTGCTGAATTATCATTTTTTTTAATAACATAATCTCCCAGCTTAAAATTCATTTTATCATCTCCCCATAAATAGTGTCTATTAAATACTATTTATGAAGAACTATTAATATTCTTACTGATAAAATATAATAATAAACCTTTTTCAAGAGATATAACACATTTGTCTTTCTTAATTATATTACTTATACCTCTGGTTTGATAGCGGAAAAGCTTTTCTTGAACAATATTGTATTTACAACCCCTGATATTAACACCTGTAACCTGCTGACTTAAAGGAAGCAGGGATAGCCTTTTTCCCTTTTTGTTTATAAATTTTTTGCTGTTTTTGATTAAACCTATTTCAATACCTGGTTCCTTAATAATCATATCAAGTCCCAGAGTAAGAGCATACTCCAGTAGAAAGATATTTGCCAGCTGTTGGTCATATCTTCCTCCAAAAGCCCCTATCATCATAATCGTGTTATAATCATTATTTTTACAATAATCAACAGCTAATTCACCATCTGTTTTATCTTTTTCAACAGGATGTTTTTTTATCTCTATATTTTTATCCCTGTAATATTTTATTTTTTTAGGGGGAAGAGAATCAAGATCCCCAATAATAATATCAGGTAAAATGTTTATTTTTTCCAGAATAATAGCCCCTCTATCAGCAGCTATATATCTATATTCCTGATCATTGTTGTTTATAATTTTATGATATTGGTCATGAGTTCCTATCATCTTGCCATTTAAAGCAATAACAGTTTTCTTTACAGATTTCATAATTAATCTTCCTTTAAATCTGAATTACACTTTATTTTTAGTTTTTTTAAGGCCTGTTCTGGATCTTCACTTTTAAATATTGTTGAACCGACAACTATGATATCAGTACCTGCCTGGATAACTCTGTCAAGATTTTGGTGGTTTATACCTCCATCAACTGATATTTTGGTTTTTAGATCCCTGCTATCAATAATCTCTCTTAATTTTTTAATTTTTTTATACATGGATTGAATAAAACTCTGACCACCTGCTCCAGGATTAACTGACATTATTAAAACAAGATCAAGTTCATTAATTACCCAGCTCAGTTGATCCAGAGAAGTTGCTGGATTTAAGGCCACTCCAGCTTTACATCCATTTTCCTTTATCTGCTGAATTACCCGGTGCAGGTGAATAGTTGCTTCAGCATGTACAGTTATATAATCACTACCAGCTTCAGCAAATTTTTTAATATGTTTCCCCGGATTATTGACCATTAAATGAGTATCAAATATCAAGTTACTGTAAGGGCGAATATCCTTTATTACAGAAGGTCCATAAGATATATTGGAAACAAAAGAACCATCCATTATATCAAGGTGTAAATATTTTGCCTCTTTTACTTTTTTGATCTCTTTTTCCAGACAACTAAAATCTGCATTTAATATTGAAGGTGCTATGTCAATCATATGTCTCCTCCTTTTGCTTAAGTTCTTCATAAAAATATTTATAACTCTGAAAACGTTCAGCTGAAATTTCTCCATTATTGACTGCTTTTTTAACCTTACAGCCCGGTTCATGTATATGATTACACATATTAAATTTACATTGATTCATATATTTTTCAAATTCAGGAAACAGAAATTTTAAATCCTCTATTTCTATATAATCAATATCAAGAGAACTAAAACCAGGGGTATCAGCAACCCATCCTCCTTTTGCTAGAGGTAGTAATTCAACATGACGTGTGGTATGAACACCACGTTTAATATTTTTGCTGACAGGTTTAATCTTTAAATTGGCATCAGGTATTAAAGTATTTATTAATGATGATTTTCCCGCACCAGAAGGACCTGTAAGCACATTTACTTTATCCTTAATCTGTTTTACCACAGAATCAATATTTTTATTTTCCTTAACACTTATAAAATAAACAGGATAACCAATCTTTTGATAATATTCAAATTGATTTTGATAAACAGTTTCCTTCATTAAATCTGTTTTATTGATGATAATCACCGGTTCCATATTAACCGATTCTATCATAATCAGAAATCTATCAATTAAATTCATATTTAGAGGAGGTTGTTGAAAAGATTGTACAATTAATATCTGTTCAACATTGGCCACTTTAGGCCGGTATAACAGATTTTTTCTGGGGATTATCTCCTCAATTATTTTTTTGCTCTTAGAAAATAGGACATAATCTCCAGGATAAACTTTTTTCTGTATCTTCCCTCTGATTTTTAGATCATGTATGCTTTTTTGATTATCGGCAGTAAAGAAAAACCCACCAATTGTCTTAGTTATTATACCTTTTTCTGCCATAATACCTCCCTAATATCCTATTTCTTCTTCATATACAAGCCTATCATCAAAATATATTTGATAAATTGTAGGACCCACACTATTTACAACCGGTGCTATATCAATACCCGGTTCATGAACAACATCATAGGCAACATCTTTACCATTATTATCTTCAATGATAATTCTTACTCTTACTTCTTCCAATCCCCTTACCGGAATACCAACTGTTCGGGTATATACTTGATCATTTTCTTGATTAATTATTCCCTCACTAATAACCAGGTCAATTTCAGTATTTTTTGGTAATTCTTCTCCTGTTTCATGTTGTTGTTCTGTCACCTGACCTTCAAGATAACGTTTGCTTTTTTCGGTGGTAATATTCCCCGGTTTAAGATCACTTTCTTTAATTATCTGCAGGGCCTCCTCTTCTTTTAAACCCAGTAAATTGGGCATTTTAACCCTGACTGGATGAGTACCCTCACTTATTATTAGCTTTATTATGTCATCCGCTTTAATCTCAGATTGTGGTTCAGGCTCCTGGTCAATTATATAATTTGCAGCTATATTGTTATCATAAATATATTCCTCTTCAATATTGGTAAAACCTTCATTTTCCAGTATTATCCTGGCTTCCCGCAATGTTTTTTCTCTAATATCAGGCATTTCAAGAGAAGGATATCCCTTACTGATTATTAATCTTACCGGACGGGATATTCTTATAACATTACCTGCTGAAGGATTATGGGATATAATCTTATCTTTCTCAAAGTCAGGATGATATTGTTCACCTTCAATTTCCAGCTTTAATTTAAGTTCATCAACCTCATTTTTTGCTGATTCATAGGTTAAACCAACAAGATTGGGAACTTCTGCCTGGGGAACACTGGTATAATCTCTGAAAAAATAAACACCATAGGCAATAAAGGATAAAATTAATATTAAAAATACAGCTATTGAATAAATTAACCAGCGTGAATCATTTTCAGTAGAGTTTGTTTTTACAGGTTTTTTCTTTTTCTTTTCTAAAAAGATTTTCTTAAATAAATTTAATTTTTCATTTAACCAGGATTTATTTCTGTCATTCTTTTTATTAATTCTGTTTCTTTTCTCTATTTTTTGATTTATATTTATTTTCTGTGCTTCCCTTTTTATATCAGTTCTATTTAAAAATCTGGTATCACCTGTTCCCGGTTCAAAATCCTTATTTTCTTTTTTGCTGTTTTTTGATTTTTTAAGGATTTCAATAATTCTGTTTTGCATTATTTTGGCATCTTTAAATCTTTCTTCAGGATTTTTGGTTAGGGCTTTCATAATCAAATCATTTATTTCATCATTAATATCGGGATTAATTTTTTTAGGTTCCTGTGGTTTTTTTTGTATATGTTTTAAAGCAACTGAAACCGGGCTTTTCCCTTTAAAGGGAACTTCACCTGTAACCATTTCATATAAAACAATTCCCAGAGAATATAAGTCAGAATAGGCTTTTATTTCTCCTCCTTTAGCCTGTTCTGGAGAAAAATAATGGGCACTACCCATAATTGTTTCGGTAACTGTTAAAGTAGAACTGGTTATAGCTCTGGCAATACCAAAATCTGTAACCTTAACATTTTGACTGGAATCAATTAAAATATTATGGGGTTTTATATCACAATGAATTATTCCATTTTTATGGGCCACAGCCAGTGCACTACATATTTGTTGAACAATATCAAGTGCTTCAGTTAAAGATAACTTGCCACGCTGTTTAATAATGTCTTTTAAATTAGTACCTTCAACTTTTTCCATAACTAAATAATGGTTTTTCCCATCCTGGCCAATATCAAATATGTTGACCACATTGGGGTGGGAAATACGGGCTACAGCTCTGGCTTCCTGGTGGAATTTCTTTACAAAATTTTTATCGGAAACATGTTCAGAACGTAAAATTTTTACAGCTACCTTTCTTTCCAGCAGAAGATCCATTGCCTCATAAACTTCTGCCATCCCACCTTCTCCCAGTTTGTTTAAAATTTTATATCTTTCATTTAAGACTTTCTCTAACATAAGTTCACCTCAAACTAATTTATAGTTCCTGTTATCAGTGTAATATTATCCTTTCCGCCACTTTGCAGGGCCTTTTTGCCCAGTTTTTCTGTTAATAACTTCACATCCGTTTCTGATAACATTATATTTTTTATTTCATCATAACAAATCATATCACTTAAACCATCAGTACAAAATAATAAATAATCTTTTTCTTTTAAAGAAAATTTACGGGTTTCAATATTTATGTTTTTTTCCAGTCCCAAAGCCTGTATTAATATATGACTGCGAGAATGATTAAAAGCTTCCTCTGGTTTAATTTTTTTATTTTCAATCAGTTTTTGTACCAGTGTATGATCAGTGGTTAACTGTTCTACTTTTTGATCACGCATTAAATATACTCTACTATCTCCAATATGTCCTATATATAATTTATTATTATAAATAATTCCCATTGTTAGAGTAGTACCCATACTTTCATAATCTTC
>PWOK01000166.1 GCA_003557445.1 Halanaerobiaceae bacterium | reverse complement strand
TGGTTTTACAAATTTTTTGTTAAGTGTATGGTATCTGGATAATCTATCCTATGAAGGTGTTTGTACATTACCCTGTATCAAAGATCTGCTATAATTAATTATATCTTCTGTTACAAAACTCTCTTCAAAACCGGGACAATTATCAGTTCCCTTTAAATCATTATCAATGGTTTTGGGAATACCTATTACTTTTAGATCATAAACAATCTTATCTGCATATTTTTTTGTTTTGGGGGCAAGTAGAAACCCCACCTTTAATAATCTTCTTTTCTTTATGTAATTACTAAATTATTTCTCCTATTAATAGCTTATCAAAGGGATTTGTTATTGTCAACATTTATTTAGTTTTTATTTTTAATCTCATTATTATTCAATAAACCTTTACCTTTTTAAATTATTGTAATGAGACAGTAAAACAAATAGTAATCCCTTTTCACAAAAATAATCCCTAATACTTAATATTAAGTATTAGGGATTAAAAATAATTCTTCATATGCAATTTTTCATTGTTTATTACTGCACAATAGTTTTATTATATTCTACTTAGCTATTAAATTTAAATTACAGCCATTTTTCCATTAAATAAATCTCTATTCCAATAATATCATCTTCATCAAGTCTACCATCAAAAATTATCAATTCATTTAATTCACCTGTAAAATGATTCCTGTGGAATTGTTCTCCACCGAATCTTATTCCAGTTAAGTTATCATCAGTAAAACCTGAACGATGACCTTCTTGAAAATTTTTGCGTATTAAACTATCGTGATCATCAAATATAGATGTAATTGATATTAATGGAGTTGGAACTTCTGCATCAACATCAGAACCATCCCAGTTAGAATCTGCCATTCTTAATTCAGTACCATCACTAATGGTGAGTAACCTAAATCTATTTCCATCATCAATACCACCAGTTACAGCACCCTCATCTTCTACTTTAACTATATAAAAAGCTGTATATGGATTTTCATATACATCCCCACCAAAATCAGCTGTTAAAGTACTATTATCAAATTTTAAAGTACCATCTTCTGCTACAGGTTTAGCTTCATCTTCACTCTGATCAGCATGTCCTGAATCATGAACTGCATGATATTCATTACCACTCAGATCTTCCCAGATATCAATTTCTCCATCTTCTAATTCTGAGGCATCATACCAGGCAATCATATTGTCAATATCTGCTGGATCAATAGCACTATACTCTTTTGGTTCTCCAATTTCTATATCTTCCCATTTTTCAGTTAAATATGTTTCTATTCCAGCCATATCTTCAAATTCTACTTCACCTTTAAATATTATAATTTCCCCAATTACACCTGTAAATGGATTTCCAGGACCATTTTCACTACCAATCCTTAAAGTATCCATCATATTTTCGGTACCTGCACTGCGTGCTTTTTGTTCACCATTAAGCCTTATTAAATTACCTTTTTCATCTATCCATTCACCGTCATCATCTTCTTCACCAGCCCAGGCAAATGTTCCAATCTTAAATTCAGAAGGAACTTCAAAATCTTCATAAACAGCCTGAGAATCCCAGCGACTACTGGTTAATCTTAATGCATCACCATGATATAATATTCGGACTCTATTGGCACCATGTTGATCATCAAAAATGGTACCTTCTTCTTCCATCTGGAAGGTCATAAATATTGTCCAGGGTACCTCAACAGGTTCATCAAAATTAACATCAAAAAACTTATCTGTAATTCCTTCAAAATACATTAAACCATCAATTACCTGTAATGGTACATTATTAGCCACTGCGTCATTACCACTACCACTAAGATCTTCCCAAACACTTACAAGTCCATCTTCCAATTCTGAAGCATCAAATCTAGCTACCATCTCATTATCTATATCTGCAGGATCTATAGCACCAACAGCCTCTACTTTACGGACAAAAGTTATATTATCAGTTTCTTCTGTTACTGTAACACTTGCTGGTTCAAATTCATAACCTTGGAGTGCCACTGGAGTTATGATAGCTTCTCCAACTAAATCAGTAATGGCAAAGGCTCCATCTACTCTTGTTTCTACTGTACCGGCATCATTTTCATCTTCCCAGGCCAGTTCAATACCTCCCAATCCTTCTCCTTCTTCATCCTCTACTACCCCTGAAACATCATAGGAATCTTCAAAATCAATCAAATCACATCCGGTAAACATTGCCATCAAAAAAACTACTGCTAAAGCTATAATAAATAATTTTTTCTTAGATCTAAACATTCGTTATTTGCCCCCTTCTTTTTTTTAAATTAATTTTATAAAAATATTTTAAATAATTATTTTATTATCCCTCCTTTAATTAATTTTTTTATATTTGAAAAAAATTGATAACATTATCTTTGTTTTTTTGTTTTGATTTAATATACTTATTCTAAGTAATTAAATATGTATCCTTATTTATTATTAATACTTTCTTATAATTATTTTAACAAACAAAATAAATTTTATCAAGTAATTGATGAAATATTTTTTCAAATATTTTCTCTACAGGATTTAGTAAAGATATTTTAAACATATAATCTTTTAGAGTATTCCTGATTTTTATTTTATCAAATGTAAAAACCATTGTCAATATTCATCAACTTCATGAAAATACTTTATTCTAATTTAACCATTTTTTATGCAGATATTCTATAATTTCCAATACATCACCTCTGGAAACCCTTCGGTTATATACAATAATTTCCGCAATTTCTCCATTAATAGGTTGACCGGTTCCTCCTGCACGACCACCTATAGTAAAACCGTCAATTGGATTACTGCCAGCATTTCCTTCAACTGTTTCCTCTCCAACCATTAACATGCTTTGATCTTCATCAAATATAGAAGTTATTATTACATAATCACTGGGAATAAAAAAATCTAAATGAATATCTGGAGGCCAGGTATTATCAGTAATAATAATTCCAGGATCAGTATCCATCTGGCTGAATGTAATTCTATTTCTGGTTGAACCATCATCTCTACCATCCATAATATTATGGTCTCCATCATATCCTTCATCAAGTTTTACTAATACAAATATACTATTTGGCTGAGTATACCTGCCAAACATTTCGGTCATTAAGAAAGATTCATCAAATTTTAATACAGGTAAACCATTTAAAATATCATCCTTAAAAACAGGATATAAATCTCCTATTACATGTGCATGATAATCATTACCACTACTATCAATCCACTCATCAACTAAATCTCCATCCTCCAGTTCCAGGACATCTGCTTTAAACCACAACATTAAATCTTCTTCCGGTATTTCTCCTGCTTTAATCGGTATTAAATTAAATGTCAATAATAACACTAATACAATTAAAGATATAAGAATTTTTTTCATTGATATCTCCTTTCTTTTAACTTTTAAAATAATTTAAGAGTAAATATATCTTGTTCTCAGTAAATTTATTATATCATAAAAATTCTAACAGAGCAATATTAGCTCCAAAATATTGAATAACAGTGTATTAATTAAATTCCTTTACAAGCTATTTAGATTTTTTATCTCTTTACAATTCGATTAACCACCAGTTGTCTGAATTCTGGTGATAGGGCAGCAAAATAAGCGGTAAACCCTGTCACCCTAACAATTAATTCAGGATATTTTTGTGGATTTTTGTTGGCCTCAAGTATAGTTTTGATATTTACAATATTAGCATTTATTAAAGTTCCACCAAGTTCAAAATGTGTTCTGAATAAACTGGTAATTTTTTTAATCTGTTCCTTGTTGTTAATATTTATAGTTCCTGGATCAAGTTCAAGCTGAAAAGGAGCTGTATTACCATAACCGGGTTGAATTCTGGCAATAGTATTGGAAATTGCTGTCAGTGCACCATCATTCCGGAATCCGGGATCAGGATTGGCACCAAAAGAAATTGGTTCACCTGCTTTTCTACCATTGGGGGTTGCCCCTACTTTTTCACCCATATTAATATTCAATGACCAGCTAAACCAGCCTGGTATCATATTAATACCTCCTGGAGTTGATTTTTCTTTTATTAATTTAGTAAAAACTTTAGATATTTTATCAGCCCATTTATCACCTATAGATATATCTTCTCCATATTTTGGTGAGTTTTTTAAAATGTTTAATATTTTTTCTCCTTCACTACCCTGATAATTATTTTTCAAAGAAAAATATATTTTTTTCCAGTTAAGGATCTGTTCCTTTTCAATTTTTGTTTCTAAAGCAGAAAATGAATCAGCCACAGTAGCCAGCCCACATCCATCAACACCTATATTATAAACTTCTACACCACCATCACTAACATCAAGCCCTTTTTCTATAGGACCATAACAAAAAAGATTTAAAAATAATTCTGGGGAGCTGTATTTTAAATATTTTAAATGCCAGTCAATCCCCCGGGCAGTACATAAAACAGCTTTTTTTAATTGTTTTGTAAATATTTTCCACAGTTTTTCAACTGAATAATTATTTTTGTGTTTAAACATATCTTCGATTGCTATTTCAAAGACTTTAGCCATATTTATTTTTATTGTATCATTAATTGTGTATTCTCTTCCGGGTATAGCCATCCAGTTACAGCCAACAGCTTTTCTCTGACGGGCTAATTCAACAGGATAGCCATTTTTCATAAATCCTTCTATTAATGAATCATGACCACTATATCTGGGCCAGCCTTTTTTATCTTCAATAAGATATTTAACAGATTTTTGAAAAAAATCTTTATCAATATTTTTATGATAGGCAACTGTCAAATTACATGAACTTTTTAAACAGTGTGCTGCTTCCAGTATTAAATATGATAAATCACAGGTCAAATCTTCACCATATATACCAGGACCAGATAATTGATAATAATTGGGATCATTAATTAAAAGACAGGCAAGATAATATATGGCATCCTGTTCATTTATAATACCTCTTTTTTTATCACTTTCAAAATATGGCTGGAGTAAAACATCCAGCTGACCTCCAGCTCCATCCCTATTATAGCTTCTGGAAGCCATATTATACCAGGCAATCCACTGACAGGCTTCAAGAAAAGATTCAGGAGGTTTATCAATAATTTTTTGATTAACTTTTTTCATTTTTTTAAGATTATTTCTGTATTCCTGAATATCTTCTTCAATTATAATTTGATCAATTTTTTTAACAGTATTTTTAATCCAGTTCTGTATTCCTTTAATTATATCTTTTTCAGCCTGATAAAATTCTTTTTTTTCTTTATTTATTCCTTTTAATTTTGAATACTTTTTAACATTTTCCAGTAATCCTCCCCAGCCCAGTTCCAGACCAATTTTAACATCACCGGAAAAATGATGAGCGGCTCCAATACCTGACCTAATATCATATTTTTGATGATTTTCTTTGAGATGATCATAATTATAATCAGGATTCCAGTTAGGCCCTTCTTTATATGAATTCAAAAAAACATAATGTCTTCCTGCAATTATATTGACTGGATTAACATATGGAGGTAGTGATTCAACAAAACTCCTGAAATTTTCTGCCCACCCTTTAAATCCATAAAAAGAACCATTTTCATGATTTGGTTTCTGTTCCCAATTAAAATCCTCAGGCAGTAAAATAGTACCATAATCATCTACATCCATATACCCTTTTTTATTTATTTTTTCTCTGGTCTGTTTTTCTTTTCTCTTTCTTATTAAATCAATCCACTTTTTATACTTTTCATTGGACAAACATACATCATTCATAAAAATTACCTCTTTCTGGATTAATATCTTATTGTTAAATTGGCCACATTTGCCTCCCGGGCCAGTCTCTGCATTTTATCCTCAGAAGGTATTTTTGTTCCCTCTGTTGAACATTTCATTCCCAGACGTTTATATTTATCTTCACCAAAAGGATTATAGGGTAATAATTCATAGTAAAGAAGATTTTCAAAATCTTTAATATAATTAACAATATTTTTTATTTGTTGCTCTTGATCATTAATACCTGTTATAATTGGAGTTCTAATAATAATATCAATATTTTTTTGAGATAATTTTCTGGTATTTTCAAGAATAATATTATTGGATATTCCTGTCCATTTTTTATGGAGTTGATTATTATAAATTTTTATATCAAACATAACTAAATCAATTACTGATAATACAGGTTCAATAATCTCCCATTTAACAGCTAAATTACTTTCAACTGCTGTATGAATCCCCTGTGATTTACAGAGATTTAACAATTTATATGTGAATTTTTCCTGTAAGAAAACTTCTCCACCAGAAATTGTAACTCCTCCACCGGATTGATTATAATAATTTATATCCTGTTTGATTTCACTATAAACATCCTTTACTGTCATTTTTCTACCGATCATGACAAGTGCTTCTGTATAACATTTTTCAATACACTTACCACATTTTTTACACATATCATATTTAATTATATGTTGATTATAATTAATCTGATGAACATTGTTATTGCATACATTAAAACAGTTACCACACTGAATACATTTATCTTTAAAATACTCAATCTGTATATTTCTATCAATGTTTTCAGGATTATGACACCAGCCACAACGCATATTACATCCTTTTAAAAATACTGTTGTTCTAATTCCCGGACCATCATGTAAAGAAAACCTATGAATATCTGTTACTATACCTTTTGCCATTATTTTCTCCTTAATTTAACCTATAATTAAAATCCTGATATTTCTACTTTTATATTTTCAGGTAAAGATTTCTTGATTAATTTAAGTTCATCCTCTTTCTGTTCAATAATAATTTCTTTTATACTGTCTGCTTCAGGTAATACTAACAGACCTTTTGCCTGCTTAGTCTTTTGAGAAAAAACTATTAATTTAATTTGCTTCCAGTTAAGATGTGAAGTAGATTGAGCAGGTTTTAAATGTGGAATTACTGCTCCATCTCTTACAAATAAAATCAAAGGAATATCTCCAGCTTTAATTTGATACCAATTACCTCCTTCATATATCTTATGAGTCTGATAATCTATCCAGTTCCCTTCAGGAAGGTAAACTTTTCTTTCTTCTGTTTCTGATTTAAATAGAGGTGCCACCAGTAAATCTTTACCAAAGAAATACTGATCTTCAATAAACCAGGAAGTTGGATCATCCGGATATTCAAAAAACATGGTTCTCATCATGGGATGTCCTTTCTGTGAACATTCCTGAGCCTGTGCATATATATAGGGCATTAAACTATATTTTAATTCTACACATTTTCTAAATTGATTCATAAAATCTTCTCCATAGGCCCAGGGCTCTTTTGGTGGTGCTCCATGACAGCGGCTGTGTGATGTAAGCATACCAAATGGTAACCAGCGTCTATAAATATCTTCAGGGCTTTTACCTGCAAAACCTCCTATATCATGACTCCAGAAAGAAAAACCACACAGGCCAAAAGATAATCCAGCTCTGAGAGAAGCTGCCATTCCTGAATCAGTATTTTCAGCATCTCCACCCCAATGTAATGGATATCTCTGACTTCCGGCCCAGGCACTTCTACCCCAGATTATTGCATCACCTGTAATATTTTTAGTAATTTCTGAAACAGCTTTATTATATCTTAAGGGAAATAAATTATGTTCATAAAAACCACTATTTCCAGAATGATAGTGACCATTAAGTGGTGCTGCTTCTCCAAAATCTGCT
>PWOK01000015.1 GCA_003557445.1 Halanaerobiaceae bacterium | reverse complement strand
GGAGGAATCATAGTGGAAAAAGTAAAAGTTGGTTTCATTTGTGTGGGTAATTCCTGTCGCAGTCAGATGGCTGAAGGATATGCCAGGAAACTGGGTTCAGATGTACTTGATGTCTATAGTGCCGGAACTGATCCGGCTCCTGAGGTTAAACCCAATGCGGTTCAGGCTATGGAGGAAAAGGGTATAGATATTAGTGCTCAATATCCAAAATTATTAAAAGATATTCCGGCAGAACTTGATATTTTAATTACTATGGGCTGTAATGTGGAATGTCCCTATGTACCATGTAAGTTTAGAGAAGACTGGGGTTTAGATGATCCTGCAGGAAAATCTATTGAAGTTTTTAGAGAGACAAGGGAGATTATTGAAGATAGAGTTAAAGATTTAATTAAAAAAGTCAAAAACAAAGAGATAGACCTGAGTTAAAAAATTTACTATTGTAATGATTTTAGGAAAAAGCTTAAGAATCCTAGGTAGTTGAATTGCCGAGTAGTTCACAAATTAAGAACATAAAATTTTTTTATGAATAATATATGATTAAAAACGAATATAATCATATTAAAATACTATATAGATATTTATTTAGTATTTATTAAGGAGGTAAATATGGATGGAATTAATTGATTTTATTAAAGCTCTGGCTCATGAAAATAGACTGCGGATTTTAAATTTATTAAAAGAAAAAGACCTATGTGTTTGTGAATTAAGAAATATCATGAATATCAATCAATCAAATGCTTCCAGGCATCTTGCTAAATTAAAACAGGTTGATCTTATTGAATATGACAAAGAAGGGCAGTGGGTATATTATAAAATCAATAAAAAACAGATTGAAGAATATTCATTTATAAAAAAACTTCTGGAAGAGGAGCTAGATAAGGAAGAAAAGTATAATAAAGATATAGAAAGATTAAGATTATATCAACAAAGTGAAATTAACTGTGATAAGCTTGATGATTCAGATATTTTTTAGCTTAATTCATATGTTAAAATCATTTTTAAAAAGTTTTTATATTGGGAGGAATAATAAAATGACAAATGAGAAAAAAGAAATCACCAAAGAAGGTGAAAAACAAGGACTTGGTTTTTTTGAAAGATACTTAACAATTTGGGTTGCTATTTGTATTTTTGCTGGTGTTTTAATTGGTAGATTTTGGTCGGCTTTTCCGGAAACATTAGGACAGTGGGAATATGCTCAGATTTCTATTCCGGTGGCTATTTTAATTTGGTTTATGATTTATCCAATGATGGTTCAGATTGATTTTAGCAGTATCCTGGAAGCCGGTAAAAAACCTAAAGGATTAACTGTTACTTTAGTTACAAACTGGTTGATAAAACCATTTACCATGTACTTTTTTGCCTGGTTATTTATCAGGGTGATATTTGCTAACTTTATTCCTGCAGAATTAGGTCAGGAATATGTGGCAGGAGCTGTTCTGTTAGGAGCTGCTCCCTGTACGGCTATGGTTTTTGTCTGGAGTTATCTTTCAGATGGAGATCCCACTTATACTTTAGTACAGGTATCAGTTAATAATCTTGTATTATTATTTGCTTATGCCCCAATAGTCATGTTTTTATTAGGGTTAAGTGATATTATGGTTCCCTGGGATACAATTCTGTTATCTGTAGTATTATATATTGTGATACCTTTAGCAGGTGGTTATCTTTCCCGGAAATATTTGATTAAAAGTAAGGGAATAGAGTGGTTTAAAAATGTCTTTTTGGCTAAATTGAGCAATTTAACAGTAATTGGATTATTATTAACTTTGATATTGCTCTTTTCCTTTCAGGGAGATAAAATTATAAATAATCCTTTTCATATTGTTTTAATTGCAGTACCTTTAATTATTCAGACCTTTTTTATCTTTACAATTGCTTATGGTGCCTGTAGACTCTGGAAAATAAACCATTCAGTTTCTGCTCCAGCAGCTATGATTGGAGCCAGTAATTTCTTTGAACTGGCGGTAGCAACTGCTATTGCTTTGTTTGGTTTGCAGTCAGGAGCTGCACTGGCAACAGTGGTTGGTGTTCTTGTTGAAGTTCCGGTTATGTTAGCCTTAGTTGGTATTGCTAACAGGACTAAACACTGGTTTCCTGCTGGTGATAAAGAAATCAGGAGGAACTGGAGAGCAGAAAAAAAGTGGCAAAAGAAAAAATGAGAGATATAAAAATGGAACGGGTTAATAACACGAATATCCTGTGTTTGAAGATTTTCAACATTTTAAAACAAAATAAGATAAAAAATGAGGTGAAACAATGCCAACCTATAAATATCACTGTAAAGAATGTAAAAATTCATTTAAAATAAAAGCGACTATTAAGGAAAAAAGTACTGGTCTGGATCCTACCTGTCCTGAATGTGAAAGTAAAAATGTATATCAATCTTTTAGTTCTATTGGTGTTATAGGTGGTTCCAGCAGCAAAAATAGTGGTGGATGTTCAACCTGCCCACCTGGAGCTGGATGTTGTTAAAAAGAATCAGATAATTTGAAATTCTATTAATAAGAGGGAGTGAGTAATAAGGGAAGGATTTTTAAAGTAAAGAAATTAGATCTTGACAACTATATTCCAATATGGTAATATAGTTATGAAAATAAAAACAGGCAAAAACAATCTGGAAGGGGTTGATAAAAATTAATAAGGGGATATATAAGGCCAGGGCAGATATAACTAAAGCCCTTGCCCATGAAACCAGATTAGAAATAATAGATATTTTAGCTGAAGAAAAAGAAAAATGTGTTTGTGAGTTAACTGATATTTTAAAAGTGAGTCAACCCACAGTATCCAAACATTTGCGAGTTTTAAAAGAAGCCGGCCTGGTTGATTCTGAAAAAGATGGTTTAAATGTAACCTATTCTTTAAAAACTCCCTGTGTTAGTAATTTTTTCAACTGTCTGGACCAGATATTACAGGAAAATTTCAAAAAGAAAGAACAGGAATTAAATGCAATGGGGTGGAATGGTAATGACTAAAACAAGAAAACTTCTAATATATATTGGTGCATTTTTATTAATATACTTTATACCATTTACTTCAACTACTGTCCAACAGGCAGTAAATGAAGCCTTTGCCATGCTCCAGTATTATGCCAGGGAACATGTAATAACCTGTTTGATACCAGCCTTTTTTATAGCTGGAGCTATTGCTGATTTTGTTTCACAGGATTCTGTTTTAAAGTATTTTGGTCAGAGTGCAAAGAAATGGCTTTCCTATTCTGTGGCATCTGTATCAGGAATGATACTGGCGGTCTGTTCCTGTACCATACTGCCTCTGTTTGCCGGGATTTACAAACGGGGAGCCGGGATTGGTCCTGCTGTGGCTTTTCTGTATTCCGGACCTGCTATTAATGTGCTGGCAGTTATATTAACAGCACGTGTTCTTGGTTGGCAGCTTGGACTGGCCCGGGCAGTGGGTGCAATTGTTTTTGCGGTAGTAATTGGTTTATTAATGGCAGTTATCTTTAAGGATGAGGATACTGAAAGACTGGATAATTTTGTACAGACCGAAGACAATAAAAAGGAAATAAGGTCTTTAAACCAGAATATTACTTATTTTTTAACCATGATTTTAATATTAATATTTGCTACACTGGGTGAACCGGAAACAGCTGAAGGTATCTGGTATTTACTTTACAGTATCAAATGGCCTATAGTAATTGTTTTACTGGGCATACTTTCTTTTCAGTTACGAAAGTGGTTTAAAAAAGATGAGCTTAAATCATGGGTTAATTCTACCTGGGAGTTTACAGAAATGATTTTACCTTTACTTTTTGCCGGAGTTTTAATAGCAGGATTTTTAATGGGTCGTCCGGGTACTTCTGGTGGTATTATACCGGATGATATTATAGCCCGTTTTGTTGGGGGCAACTCTTTTACAGCCAATCTTACAGCCTCTGTACTTGGTGCTTTTATGTATTTTGCAACACTGACGGAAGTTCCCATTCTGGAAGGTCTTTTAGGAATGGGAATGGGAGAAGGACCTGCTCTGGCTCTTTTACTGGGTGGTCCTGCTTTAAGTCTTCCCAACATGCTGGTGATTAGAAGTGTACTTGGTACAAAAAAAACCCTTGTCTTTATTTTGTTGGTTATTATTATGTCAACATCTGCAGGAATGTTATATGGTGTCTTTATATGATAGGAAAGTCTTGAATGAAAATAGCTATTATTTTTTTAGTATAAAAAATCAAAACTTATAAAGGGAGGAATTACAAATGAAAATAAGTGTTTATGGACCAGGATGTGTAAACTGTGAAAAGCTGGCTGAAAATGCCAAAAAAGCGGCAGAAGCACTGGGGATAGAGGTTAATATTGAAAAGGTTGAGGACTTAAGCAAGATGACAGAGGCTGGTGTTTTTAATACCCCGGGATTGTCAGTTGATGGAGATTTAAAAGTTACCGGGAGAGTTCCTGATGTAGAAGAAATCAAAGAAATATTAAGTTAGTTAACACAGGGGGGCTAACCCCCTTTTTTTATTTTAATTTATTTTACTAAGATAATTCACTTATTTTTGACAAAATTCATATAATAAATTTGAAAACTTATATAAGTTAATGTAAACTATTATTACAGGAGTTATAAGCGAATTGTTTAAATTATCGTAATATAACTAGTAATAATTTAAGGAGGGTGAATATTAATGGATGCTCAGGTAATTATAATAGGAGCCGGACCGGCTGGTAGCTGTCTGGGTTATAATCTTGCCCGTGAGGGAATAGATGTTTTAATACTGGAAAAGGAATCCTGGCCCCGTTATAAAGCCTGTGGAGGTGCTATTTCTGCTAAAACCAGCAAACTATTATTCAGTAAAGGTCTGGACCTTCCAGAAGATATTATTGAAAATAAAATAAATAATTTTTTTTTCCGGTTTGATTATCAAAAAGAAATTTCTTTTAAATATGAAGGGGAAGCAATTAAATTAGTTAATCGAAAAAAATTTGATAATTTTTTATTAAAAAAAGCAAAAGAAGCTGGTGCTGTTTTCAAAGATAGACAAAAAGTAGTTGATATTAAAATCGGAGAAAAAGGTGTTACAGTAAAAACCGAGAATAAAGAATATAAGTCTCAGATTATTGCCGGGGCAGATGGGGCAAACAGCCGGGTATTACAGACTTTAAACTTAGCTCCAGATGGTCTTTACAATAATAAGGGAATAGCTATTGAGGCTGAATTAGTGAATAATATTAATAATTTTGATCAAAAAAAAGTATTAATAGATTTTGGTTTTATTGCCAAAGGTTATGGCTGGGTATTTCCCAAAAAAAAACAAATTTCTATAGGGGTAGGCTCACTGGATAATAAGCCAATAGATATTAAAAAAATATTTTATTCGTATTTAAAAGAACTAAATGTTGATTACAATAAAAATAATCTATTTTATAAAGCTCACCCCATACCTTTTATAGGAGATAATTCAAAAAAAATAAAAGTGGGTGGGAATAGATATGTTCTTTTAGGAGATGCTGCCTATCTTGCAGAATCTTTGATTGGAGAAGGAATTTTTAATGCCTGTTTTAGTGCAGAAATTGCCTCAGATGTAATTGTTGAAAAAATCAAAAAAAATAAATTTGATTTGTCAAATTATAATCACAAAATTAACAAAAAAATATATATGCCAAATCAAATTGCCAATAAAATATCTGATTTATTTTATAATAGTTTAAATTATATATATTACTTAATATCATTTAAACCTGATATTCTTAAAATGTTTTTTGATGTACTTCAGAGTAATGATAAATATGATAATCTCTATCAAGAAATTTTTATTAATAAGCATAAAAAAACTAAATGATTATCAAAAAATATGTTATAATAATAAAATAAAGGAGTGGTGTAAATGAAATTTTTTATTGATACAGCAAATTTAGAGGAGATTAAAAAGGCACGCACTTTAGGAGTGATTGATGGAGTAACTACAAATCCAAGTCTGGTAGCAAAAGAAGGAGATATTGATTTTCATACCCGGATAAAAGAAATATGCCAGTTAATTGATGGTCCAGTAAGTGCTGAGGTTATCAGTCTGGAAGCAGAGGGTATGATTGCAGAGGCAAGGGAACTGGCCGGACTGGCTTCCAATGTTGTTGTTAAGATTCCCATGACAGTTGATGGTTTGAAAGCGGTTAAAAAATTAAGTGAAGAGGGAATAAAGACTAATGTAACACTGGTTTTTTCAGCAAACCAGGCACTTCTGGCAGCCAAAGCTGGTGCAACATATATCAGTCCTTTTGTGGGAAGAATTGATGATCAGGGACAGGATGGGATGGAATTGATAGCAGAAATAGTTACAATAATTGATAATTTTGGTTTTGATAGCGAAATTATTACTGCCAGTATCCGTCATCCCAAACATGTTAAACAGGCGGCATTACTTGGTGCCCATATTGCTACTATACCTTTTAATGTTATAGAAAAACTTTCCAGTCATCCTTTAACTGATCTTGGTATAGAAAGTTTCTTGAGTGATTGGGAAAAACAAAAGTAATTTATGATATAATATAAATACTGCGGACATAGCTCAGCAGGTAGAGCGCAAGCTTCCCAAGCTTGAGGTCGCGGGTTCGAAGCCCGTTGTCCGCTCCATTTTTCGATATAGTATAAACAAGAGGAGAGATAACTATTAGACTCTGGCCACAACAAATTATTGATATAATTGACCGTCAACGTTTACTGGGCCTGCATCGTGAGGTTTGTGCCCTGAGGGGTAAGGGCTGGAACAAAAAACATGCTACTGTTGATTATGTTTTTGAATATGATCCTCTAAAATTAATTTATTATCATTTTCTGGTTATCAGGGAAATGAAAAAAAGAGGATTTAATGTTGAGGAAAAATGGTTAAATCCCAATTACAGGGGTAAGAACTGTCAGCCCTATAATAAATATGATAAAAACAATTATCATAAGAAGGTAAATAAAAATAAAATAATTTATCCTGAGCATGATAATGATTATTTAAAGGAGTGTATTGATAATCTTTTAAATAAGGGTGCAGTATGCAAAAATATTAATAAATATTTAAAATAAAAATAGTTATAAAACATTAAAAATCCCTGATTATATTAAATAACCAGGGATTTGTTGTTATATTTTTAAAGCATAATGTACTTTATAATGCAACAACATTTGCGGCCTGTGGGCCACGGTCTCCTTCTACGATTTCAAATTCTACTTCCTGTCCTTCATTTAAACTTTTGAAACCTTCATCCTGAATTGCTGAAAAATGTACAAAAACATCGTCTCCTTCCTCTCTTTCAATAAAACCGAAACCTTTTTGATCATTAAACCATTTTACTTTACCATTATAAATCATTAAATATATTCCTCCTATTTGTCTTCGGGTAAGACTTAAAGATTTTTTAATACCCGATGAATCTTAATTTATCATACTATATTAATAAAGTCAAATAAAAAATCACAATTATTATACATAAATAAAATATTATAAAACAAGGTATTTAATTTTATTTATAGAAATATAAAAATACATGAAATAATTATAATAAAAAGTTGGAATATACTCAGGGGGTTTGAAAAAGATGAATAAATTTGCTGACAGATTAAAGGAAATGGAAAATAAAGAACTGGGAGATTTAATGAGGATTATTGGCAGAGATGATCTAATATCTTTTGCCGGAGGAGTACCATCTGCTGATATATTTCCTGTACAG
>PWOK01000354.1 GCA_003557445.1 Halanaerobiaceae bacterium | reverse complement strand
AGCTGTCTTATCTATATACAAATAATTTTCTTTTCTCATAGTTTCAAAATCAGACAAACCATAGGGTATTTTTAACATTGTAATCCCCCTTTTATTAATTTCATTCTACAACCTGTTAATATTTATACTACCACATTTTTCATATTTTTTCAATAAAAAAAGGATCAATTAACACCTTTCTAACAAATCCACAATACTATTTAACAAATTTAAACTCTCTACCAGGTTACTTATAATTTTGCACATTACTTCACTTGAAATATCAAAGGAAAATAACATATTTACAAATGAGATTTTTCTTAAGTTAAGATATCATCCAAAGAATGCAGGTTCTCTGAAATCATTTTCCTGGATATACAAAATTCTTTTGCATTTTCTTTTAAAGAATAAAGAAGAATCAAGAAAATTATAATATCTTCATTCTGGCAATTTTCTATATTTTCCCAGGCCTCTTCTGTCAAAACAACTCTATTTTCATATATTCTTTTTATTAATAATCTTTTTTTATCTTCTAAAGTTATATAATTTTTTTCTTTCATTAGACTTTTGTGCTCTTCCAATTTTTCTTTGAGTGATTTTATTTCCTTTTCAAAATTTCTTTGTTTTTTTTGTGAATTATTTTTTTCACCTTTATTATCTTTATCAATTATATTTGTTACCTTTCTCAGTAATGACTCATTCTCCTCTAATATGTTAATTTCTTTTGATAGTCTTTTTTCAAAAAAATTACTTAATTCTTTTTTACGCTCCGGAACATATTTTTCTAATAATTTCATCAGTTCATATTTTTTAAAATTAACTTTTATTTTTCTTCCAGCCAAACCTGAATCCAGTATAATTTTTACAAAATTAAAAGGAACATTATTAATGTCTTTTTCGATTTTATGTAATTTTTGAATTTTCTTTTGATATTTTTCTGGTATAAATGCCCAGGTCAATATTAAAGATTCAATAAATTCTTCTATTTCAAATTCAGGACCACCATCTTCATAACAGGTAATTTCCATCAATTTCTCTAAATTTTTAGTAGTATTTAACCAGATAATAAAAAGATTTATAACACCTACTTTTTTAGGACTTTTAAATTTTTTAGTATATTTTTTTATCCAATCCCCTATTTCTTTTGAAGAAAATTTATTCATTAATATTTTTAATATTTCTTCAGAATCACCCATATAATTTAAATATATTGTTTTTATTATTTCATCATTATTTTTTTCAATTTGTATAACTCTATCAATTAATTTAGTTCCATTTAATAAAACAGGCATATCCAAATCTTCATTCAATATTTTATTTGCCCATTTTATAGAATTTTTAGCTTCTTTTTTGGTAATATCTCCATGAACAATTGCTTTATGAGGAAATCTATTTTCAATTAATATTGCCACTGCTAATATGAATTTATGATAATCTTCTCCCTGAGTTTTCCTATCAAATATATAAAAGGGTTTACTGTCTTTGTTTAAAAATAGATACAAGATATCGTCACAGTTATACTCTGGTGAATAACGATAGTTATTTATATCATAATATAATACAAATGTCTCTCCTGATGTTTTCTTTTCTATATTACCAGATACTTTCCAATATCTTTTTTCAGGTTGATTAATATTATGTTCAACATCAGATGAATAGACTAATTTTTTTAGACCATGATAGCTTCCCTCTCTAATTCCCATTACTGGGTAATTTTCAATTAATTTTAATGTTTCTAAATAAACTTTTTTCCACTGTTTTTTATTAATTTTATCAGGCATTATAGACAGGTTAATATATATTCCCATTCCAATAATTCACCTCCTGTTTTTAATACTATAGGTATTATATTATAATATATTTTATTTGTCAAATAATTATAAATAACAAAAATCCCTATAGCATAAAGCCATAGAGATTTGAAAATTATCATTTTTTTTCATTTGATTTTAAGACCGCACAAACAATTTATAGTCACTCTTCCCGATAAAAATAATCAATGCCTGTTTCAGGTTCTTTTTATCCTGAAATTTCCGGGCTACCGCATATTCCTGTAGCTGTTTAAAACCTTCTTTTTTCACCTGTTCCAGTTGCTTTCTTTCAATTTCCTTTAAATATTTTAACTCTATTAACCATTCATACTTAACATCTGGTATCCGGTGGTCTTTTTCCAGATAGATATCCAGATAACCGTTTTCTACCTCCGGTTCACTATAAGGTTTATAAACTTTACTGTCTACTATATAAGCAAACAAAATCACTTTAATATATTTTTCATTAAAATTAATCAAATCTCTATTGGAAAGATTACTTAAAACTTTTTTATTAATATAATCTAAATAAGATTTTATTTTTCCTTCATATGCCATCTCTTCTACAGCTTTTCTTAACTCATTTAAATCAATATTAAATCTGTACTGTTCAGATAGGTTTTATATTTTTTTATGGTACCAATAATAGTTTGTTT
Source organism: Halanaerobiaceae bacterium (assembly GCA_003557445.1). The sequence continues at coordinate 5,466 of PWOK01000354.1, read as the reverse complement.
TAATCTTTGTCTAAAAGAATCATATAATGTTTTTTTATTATCAGTATTTAAACCAGAAAAATTCAGATTTAAAATTATATATTTATTATGTAACTGTGTTGGATACTGTCCAATATCCAGGTCTGAAAATAATTCTTTAAATATATCACTTTTGTTTATATCATAATAATTGGCCAGTGTAGAAAGAAAAAGACTTTTTCCAAAACGTCGGGGACGTATAAAAAAAGGATTACAAAAAACTATATTTATATTAACACTTTTCTAACAAATTCACAATACCATCTAATGAATTTAAACTCCTTCTTCTGTCAAAACTACTCTATTTTCATATATTCTTTTTATTAATAATCTTTTTTTACTCGGGAATTACCGGGTACCGTAGTATTAAGCCATTTTAGCCGAAATAAAAAGCATTATAACTCCAATTAAAAGCAAAATCCACCCCCACTGAAACTTAACAGTATCTGCTACTAAATCCCCTAAAAAACCAAAAAAAGCACCTGGTTCCTTTAACCTTTCTTGAAATACTATATAGGTGACAAATATTATTACTGAAGTTAAAAAACCTGTTAAATATAATCCTTTATATATTTCTTTAAGTACTAAAATTAAAGAAATTCCTGCTAATACAAGAATTATTATTCCAATTGAACTTGCTCCCTTAATATAATTTATAGAACCTATAAAAGGAGCATTCGCCAATGGTGCAAAAACCCCACCTATCAGAGCAAAACATCCCAACAAACCTAAATAAAATGAAATATTCAATAAAACTTTATTTTTACACATTTTTACCCCTTTCTTCTTGTCTTTTTTCTCTCGAGAAAAATAGCCCTCTTAGCCAGTTCGGGAAATTTATGAATTCTTTTTTTAATAAAAAGATGCTCATTTTTAATTTTAAACAAATAATATCATTTCCAGAAGTATAGATAGTAGTGCAACTGACAGAGGAACAGTAAGAGTATCAATCCCTTTACGAGAAAAAGCTTCCACAAAAGAGGCCGCCAGCACCAAAATTGTTGCCACTACCAAAGCCATTAGTAGACGATATCCGGCCAAAAAATAAAGAATAAGAAAAGCAGGTACAAATGAAAAAACAATAAAACTAATTGAACCCTCCAATGTTTTTGCCGAAGAAAAGAAAAATCCTTTGTAATTCCTGCTGCCCCAAAATTTTCCCACCAAAGCCGCAGCTGCATCACCAAAACCCAATATTATTACACCTATCAAAAGGTGGTAATTACTTTGTGGCCACAATACTTTCAAAAAAAGTAAAAATATTATAAAAACACTGTGGAAATAAATCATTTGCTTGATTATTTCACCTGTTCCTTTATTACGGCTAATATTAAGTTTCATTAAAAAAGGAATTTTTTCAGCTAATTTTAAAACCAGAACAGCAAGTACTGTAATAGCAATAATCACCAGTAAAGCTGCCATCCAGTCCTCGAAAAAATATAATATTATAATAAATGAAAAACAAAAAATTAAATGATATCCCTTACGAATCCATTCTCGTTTTTGAGAAGTAAAATAATCAAAAAGAGAAATACTACCAGCGGCAATAATATAAAAAATTATTAATATGATTCCTCCCCAAAAATTATTTCCTATCATCTGCTTTATCCTCCTGTTTTATATAAAATAAATTGAATATTATTTAATGAAAATATATTTTTCTAGATATTAATTATCAGCAGTCATTTCAATAATAGTCTTCATAACTTCAGCAGCCTCTTTTAGCTTATTAACTTTTACGTAATTATTATATAATTCCCATTGATAATTTACATTATCAGGCTCCAATTCTACTGACTTTATTCTGTACTCCAGTGCTTTATTTGCACTGCCAATACTAAGAGGCCAGCCAGGTGCTTCAAAATACAAACGGGCTAAAACATCATAAGCAGGGGCAAAATCAGGCTCCAGTTGAATGGCTTTTTCCAGTAAATCCCTCATAGGTCTGACACTTCTCAGACTGTTTAATATACCTCGTTTTTCACCAATCTGTCCCAGATATATTCCTGATAAATAATAGCCTTTAGCACTATCCGGTGTAATTTCAATTAATTTTACGGCATACTCTTCTCCCAGCTCTAGAAGTTGCCAGTAGTTTTCTATTTCATAATAATGAACAATATCAATATAAATATTGGCTATTTCCCAGTAAACTTCTGGAATATCAGAATATTTTTTAATTAAGTTATTTCCAATACTTATTATTTCAAACAGGATTTCTTCTTCATTATTATTTTCTAGTAACAATTTCTCAGTTAAATTATTAATATTTTTAATTTCTGTTTCTAGAGCTGCCTCAAATGAATGTATCGTAAGACTAATAAAAATAACAACTATAAAGACTATTAATGTTTTTTTCATTATCTCTCACTTCCAGAGGATTATACCTGATTATTATTGTATTCACTTCAAACTATTAAATATAAGAATCTTCTAATTGATTTTCTGGATGCTTAATTTTCTGTAATAATTTTTCATATTCTTATCTATCTATCATTATACTCTCAATTTCATTAATTATCAACAATTTTTTTCCAGTTTAAATCATAATATTATTTTTTCTACTGGTTTTATCTGAAGAAAAGGTCTCTTAAAATGAAAAATAATCTTCATTATACATTTTTTCATAAGAAAAACGAGAAACAATATCTGCAACAACAAACTCCCAAATTTATATTATTTTTTTCTTTTAAGATAAGATTTTAAGCCTCTCTTGGATATAGGTCTATATCTTTTTACCAGTAATGTAGGACATTTAGAATGTTTCATTATCTTTTCAGCTCTATCTCCTATAGTGGAAATTTTAAACCTTTTATTTGCATCACCAACAATCATTAAATCAGTTTCTGAAGAAGCATCAATAATCCCATCAATAAATGAAAATCTTTCCCTGATTTCATAAGAAATATTACTTCTTGGATCACCATCTGCCTCACTTTCTTTAACTTTTTGTTCTAAATTATCTTTTGCTATTTTTTTATCCTCCACACTCATTTCAGGAGATACAATTCGTAATAATTTAATTTTAGCTCCTGTTGCCTTTCCCAATCTGCGAGCAAGATAAACAGCATAATTAGCAGTATTACCACCACCATAGGGTATAATTATTTTTTCTAATTTTTCCGGAAAATATCCAGTTAAAAGAGCTAGATGATTCCTTGAATGACTGATTACTTTATGAGGTATATCACTACCAAAATGAAATTCCTGATCTCTATTCCAGCCCATTATTAATAAATCTACCATTTCATGTTCGGCCTGTTCAACTATTGTTTCAGCAATATCATGACTGAAAACTTCAAGATATTTACTTTCCCTGATATCCGGTCTTATATCTTCTTCAAATTCATGTATCAATAATTTATCGATTTTCGCTTCTTTATAAGAATTTCGTGCTGCATTTAAAGGAGTCTGCATGGGAACTTTTTGTACGTGTAAACCAATAATAACATCACCCATTAAATTGGCCAATTTTAGTAAGTCTTTTTCATGTTCAGGGCTACTAATAGAAACCATAATTTTTTTTGTGTTTTTTTCTATTGAAATCGGAACTTCATCTTTATCCACTATATCAAATAATCCATATTCAGGTTTAACATCTTCCTTACAGTATAAAAGAAACCATAAAATACCAGCAATAATTATTCCTACAGTAAATAAAAAGGGAAGTAAACCAAGTTGAGGAACCAGAGCCAGGCTGGCAATAATTCCAAAAATTTGAGTAAAAGGATATAAAGGATCCTTAAAAGATGGTTTGTACCATTCCTGATCTTTAATTCGCAACATAATAACTGAGATATTAATAAGAACAAATATTAAAACATTAAATGTGCTTCCCAATTTAGCCAGCTGTTCAACATCAAACAAAAGTAAAAATGCTATCATTATTAGACCAGTAAATATAATTGAACGGGCTGGAGTACCATATTTTTCGTGGATATCAACAAATTTTTCAGGAATTATATAATCTCTGCCCATGGCAAACGGAAACCGGGATGAAGACATAATAGCTGCATTAGCAGTAGAAATAGTTGCAAAAAACCCGGCAAAAATTATAGCAAATCGACCAGTCTTTCCACCTAATATTTCTGCCACAACTACCAGTGGGGCTTCATTGGCTACCAGATCATTTAAAGGTAATACTCCATTTAAAATAAACATTATTCCTGCATATAAAATTGTTACTGCTCCTACAGAAGTAATAAAAGCCAGAGGGAGATTTCGAGAAGGATTTTTAACTTCCTCTGATATTGCAGCCAACTGAGCTATACCTAAATAAGATATAAAAATAATACCTGTAGTCAAAAATATAGAATTAGTGCCATAGGGAACAAAAGGCTTTAAATTATCAACTTCTATTCCGAATAATCCTCTGATAATAAATAATATTAGAATTACAAATAAACCAATAACAATATAATTTTGTAAGGCTCCACTACTTTCTGCACCTCTAAAATTGATATAAACCAGGATTAAACCACTAAGTACAGCAAAAAATAATACAGGTATAGGAATTAAAATATTAAAATATTCAGCCAGACCAACCAGAGCAAAAGAACCTTTAAAAACCAGTCCAATCCAGGCGCCCAGTCCAATAATTGTACCAAAAATAGGTCCCATTGACCTGCTAATAAAAAAATATGGTCCTCCAGCCTGGGGCATACCCGTTGCCAGTTCAGCCATACTTAGAGCAGTAGCCATTGCTATTAATCCTCCTAATACAAAAGAAATTATAGCGGCTGGACCTGCATTGCCAACAGCAATACCGGGTAAAATAAATATACCTGCACCAATCATCGTTCCAGTACCTATTGCAAACACCGGGAAAAAACCAAGACTTCGACCTAATTTTTTATCTGATTTAATTGCCATATTATCCCCCTATATAATTAATATATTGTTTTATATTATACTTACAAAATCCTGGATATTTATCTTATTCTTAAGATTAATCTTATTTACCAACTTACCGACAATATATTTTATCACAATTTTTTTTATAGGGCAAGAGATCTGATTCCTGGTTATTAGGGACTTTTCTGTTTTAATTGATTGATTTTATCCTTTTAAGACAGAAAAAAATCCCTGCTTATAGGCAGGGATAAATTTTAGGATAAATAATTTTTTGAGCAACTAAGGCACCAATTATTCCAAGAATATAAATTATTATAATTAAAATAATCATAATTGATATATTTTGACTGAGTTCAAAAAAATCATTTCCAATAAAAAGAGAAGTAATAATAAAGGCCCCCAAAAAACTAGCAACCGGATAAAAACCAGCTGAGGCTATCATTTTCCAGTCTTGTTGATAATTATGAAATACAAGCAAACTGTATAAATCAGTAACTATTCCTGCAAAGACTATAGCCAGGCCCATAAAAATATTAAATAATAACATTAAAAAAGCAAAAATAATGCTTAATACAGAGATTACACCAATTTTTT
>PWOK01000002.1 GCA_003557445.1 Halanaerobiaceae bacterium | reverse complement strand
TTAATCTCTTTATCAATTTTTTTAGTATAAGCAAAAAGATCAGCTATTGTATTTACAGCATCTGTAGTATATAATATAATACTTTCTTTTTTATCTGTTTTTTGACCGGTAACACCACTTAGCCCGGCAAGAGAACCAATTTCATCTTTTGTAAAATTGGAACACATAACTTCAAGGGTATCTTCCTCAAAATGTTCTGCTATTAATACTGAAGGTGTTCCACCTGTAATTACCTTACCCTGATCTATTATTAATAATTTATCACACAATTTTTCAGCTTCATCCATATAATGAGTTGTCATGAAAATAGTCTTCCCCATTTTTTTTAAGTCTTTTATGACCTGCCATAATCTTCTTCTTGATTGAGGATCAAGCCCTGTAGTGGGTTCATCAAGAAAAACAATATCTCCATTTCCAACCACAGCCAGAGCCACTGCCAGCCGGTGTTTCTGTCCCCCTGATAATTCTTCAGTAAAAGCATTTTTTTTGTTTTCCAGATCCACCATTTCAATTACCTTATCTATAGAAAAAGGCTCCTCATAAAAACTGGCAAAAAGAGAAACAAGTTCACCAACTTTCAATTTGGTAAATAAGGATGGAGATTGTAACTGTACACCAACAATTTCTTTTAATCTTTCTTTATCAACCTCTGGATCCAGTCCAAGAATATTGATATGACCATCATCACGGGAATGTAAACCTACCAGTGTTTCTATAGTAGTTGTTTTACCTGCTCCATTAGGACCGAGCATACCAAATATTATCCCTTTTTCGATTGCAAAATTTACATCATCAACTGCTTTAACATCTCCAAAATATTTTTTTAAATTTTTTACTTCAATACAAATATCCTTCATATTAGTTCCCTCCAATTTACCAATAATTTATCCAGTAATTTATTATTATCTACTGTATATTTATAATAACACCTGAAATAAAAAAAAGGATCACCCATTTTAATTAAAAGAGATCACCCAAAAGGACTATTTGTTTTATTATATATTTTTATATTAAACCTTCCTGTAAAGCATAAAATGCTGCCTGAGTTCTGCTATTTACATTTAATTTCTGAAAAATATTGGAGACATGTGTTTTTACAGTATTTTCACTTATGAAAAGATTATCAGCAATATCTGAATTTCCAAGGCCTTTCCCGATCAGTTTTAGAACCTCTACCTCTCTATCAGTAAGAGGTTCAATTAATTCTAATACCTGTCTTTCTTCCTTTTTATTTTCTTTCTCATAAGTTTTATCCTGAATATCATCAGTTTCCTTCTGATGAACATTTTTTACAAGTGCTTTTGCCACCTTTTTGCTAAAATATGATCCTCCATTATGAACAGCTTCTATAGCTGTAGCCAGTTCTTCAGGATTGGCTTCTTTCAGAAGATAACCTGAAGCTCCTGAGTTTAATAAGGAATGAATTTTATCCCAGTTACCATAACTTGTTAACACCAGAACCTTAATTGCTGGCCATGTTTGACAAATTTTCCTGGTTGCCTCTCCTCCATCTATACCAGGCATCTGCAAATCCATAATTACTACATCAATTTCCTGATTCTTTTTCTCTAAAAATTTTATTGCCATATTTCCATCTTCAAAATCTTTTATTATGTTTATTTTTTCATTCCCATCAAAATAAAGGCAAACACCCTGTCTGAAAAAAGGATGATCATCCACAATAATTACTGAAATCTTTTTCATGTTTTTCACCTCATTATTATAATTCTTTTAAAATAGAAATATTCCTGCATTCTTAAATTATAAAAAAGGAGATAGTTTTTGTAACCATCCCCTTTTATCTAGTCTTTTTTCTGCTATTTCATTCACGAAGATTTTTTAAAATCTTTTCGAATTCTTCTTTATTTATTTCTCCCTGTGCAAAACGTTGTCGAGCAATCTTTTCGGCTTGATTCTCATTAATGTTATTCTTGTTATTTTTATGGTTAAATTCAATATTTCTTACTAACCAGACTATTGCCACTATAAGCAACACCCAAAATAATACCATCATAATAGTCCCTCCCCATCCATTATATCTATAACCATCTAGAAGAAAGCAGTGCATTAAATCACATCCTTTTTGATATTAAGTTTATACCCCCTAAGGGTTTATTTGTTTTCATTATAATACACTACCTTAATATTGTCAACTATTTTTATAGGGATTCTGGTTTTATTTGTTTTCTGTTTCCCTTTTCAAAAATAAAGTTGCTACAACTATACCGATAACAGCCATAAATACAACTGGATAAAAAGCATAACTGTAACTTCCCATTAAATCTCTTATTCTACCGGAAAAAAGTGTTCCCAGTATTGCTCCCACTCCATAAGCTGTAAAAAGAATACCATAGTTTTTGCTATAATTTGCCGAGCCAAAAAATCTTCCTGTAGCTGCAGGAGCTATTGCTAACCATCCACCAAGATTTAACCAGAATATAGAAAAAGAAATAATATAAAGAGCTGTATTCCCCTCACCTGCATTTAGCATTAAAATTGCAGCTATCAGAATTAAAAAATAAGAAATAAGAGCTGCCACACGGGTTGAATACTTATCAGTAATCCAGCCAAATAAGGGACGACCAATACCATTAAAAATAGCACACAATGATATAATAAAAGATACAGTTGCCGGTTGTAAATTAATAATTTCTTCACCAACAGGACTGGTAATTCCTATAGCCATTAAACCTATTATTGTTCCAATTAAATAACAGAACCAGAGAAAATAAAATTTTGGTAATTTTAAAATTTTTATTTCTGTTTCTTGCACACTTATATCATCTTCTGACTTATTATGATTCTTATTTTTATTATACTGTGGATTTTTTAAAGGTAAAGATAATATGGTAATTATAAACAAAAAGGCAATTCCCAGGAATCTGAAAGTGGATAAAGGCCCATATGTATTTATTAGTTTTTCTGCCAGGGGAGCAGTTATAAAGGGGGAAAGACCGAATCCAATCAATGTTAATCCCACTGTTAATCCCTGTTTATCAGGAAACCATTTGGCTGCAACTGAAATAGGTACACCATAAATTATACCTACACCTGTACCGGCAATTATTCCATAGGTAATAGAAAGATATATAACATTACCAGCAAAACCAGACAAAAACCATCCAAGAGCCACAAGCAGTCCTCCTGTAATAGCTATTTTTTTTGGTCTATACTTATCTATATAACTCCCGGCTACTGGCATGGTTACAGCATAAAAAAACAAAAATAACATATAGGGAAATCCACTCATGGTTGCTGATATATTTAACAATTCTTCAACAGGTTTTCGGAAAACACTCCAGGAATAAACTGTTCCCAGGCAAATATTTATGAATATCCCCAGTAATATAAACTTCCACCTTTTTGTGTCTGTACTAAACCTATTTTCATTGACTGTCATTATTAACACCCCTTATATTGTTGTTAAGATAATTAATTTTTAACAAAAAAAAAGACAACATCATTATTAAAAATAAAACAATAGATGTTGACCTTTAATATCAAACTGACATTAATTATTTAAACTTCTTTTCCAGGTCCTGATCAATAGTCAGTACTATTATTTTTTCTCCTGTTCTGGTACTAACATCAGAATGAACACTAACTACCTTACTATTGATTATATTTTCAATAATATTTCTAAATCTCTCCTCTTCATTTTCAAACAGCATTGTCCTGTATCTTTTCACCATTTCCACTCCATCATTCCGGGCCAGTTTCTGTTCTGAAACACTAAAAAACCCTTCCATCCTTACAATTATTAAATCCTTATTAATAATTGTATTAATCTCTTTAGGACCTCTACCCATAACATCTATTTCAAATTTTGTAACTGCCTGATTAATTTTATCTGCAATCTGACCCCTGGTCAAAGCTATCACCCTCATTTATTTTACTATCAATCTTTATTTATTTTGAATATTATATCACATTTCACAAAGAATTATCAAGAATATCTGCTAATTTTTTTTGAACATCTTTTATATTTAAGTGACGGGGTTTCCTGTTTCTTTTTGCAGCAAGAGCAGCAGCAACTCCAGCCCCCTGACCAATACTTATCATATTACCCATGCTTTTACCCCCCGCATGACCCATAAAGGTTGCTGAACCACAACGGCCAGCAACTAATAAATTATCTATGCTTTTGGGTAATAATGACCGATAGGGGTAATCTGCACCCTGTTTTATGGGTTCACCCCCCCGAAAACCAACAGCATCAATAGCTCCATACTTTCTGGCAATAACATCATCAAATTTTTTGCCTTCCATAATATCTTTTTCAGTTAATACATATTCCCCCACCAACCGTCTGGTATCTCTTATAGAAACAAAATCACCGGTTCTTACCAGATGGCAATCTTCCATACCAGGAATATTATATTCTTTTACAAATGAAACAAAATCCATGGCTATCTGTAATCCAAGCCTCTCCATAATAGTTAAATCACTGCTCTTAGTACCATCAAGATTCAAATGCCAGCTACCGGCATTATTTACTGAAACCACCCCGGGTATTGTTGTTTTATCAAAACCATACCAGGCTGTTATATTATATTTCTCTTCCTTTCTTGCTTTATCCAGTAATCTATGAAACTTTTCCTGATTTTTATTAAAAAATTTTTCAGTATCAACATTAGCCAGGGCAAAAACAAGAGTAATTGGCATATGTTTACCATCCTCTTCTCTACCTTCTGTCATTTCACATCCTGCTTTCCAGGCTACATCTCCATCTCCTGTTGCATCTATAATAACTTTTCCTCGATATGAAATAGTTCCTTCTTTAGCTTTAATTTTTACACCTTTTAATTCATTCTTATCTTTTATTACATCAGTTACCGGACTGTACAATTGATAATCTATATTATATTCTTCAAAAAGTTCAAATAAAGCCAGTTTTAAAAATTCAGGATGAATATCCAGATTTCCTCCATCAATTGTTCCTCCTCTATTACCGGGAACACTGGCTATATCTCCATATGACCTGATTCTATCAACAAGAAGTTTATGAACTCCTCCTCTGCTTGTTTCATTATTATCAGCAAAAATCCAGTTTATACTCATCCAGAGAGCAGTTGTAGCTGTTCCTCCAAATTGACTGCGGCTTTCTAAAATTAATGTCCTGGCCCCACTACAACCTGCTGCCAGAGCAGCTCCAATTCCTGCAGGTCCTCCCCCTGCAACAATCACATCATAATCACCCTCAGTTTCAGGTATATTTTTTTGTAAATCATCTTTATTAAATTTCATAAATTAAACACACACCTTTGCTTTTATTATAATTAATAACTTCTATGTAAATTATCAATATCCTCTCTTATATAATCTTTTTTTATTAAAATATTTTTATAAATATAATAAAGGTATTCCTTTGATTTTATTGAATATTTATAAATATACTAATTTATTGAGTTGAAAAAATTGGTTTTACAGGAGGACAAAATGAAAAACAAACTCAATCTCTTCTTTATTATATTTGTATTTCTCTTTATTTTAATTTCATCCAGTAATATTACCAGTGCCTTCTGGAACTGGAAAACACTGGAGAGCAACAATTTTGTTATTTTCTATCCTGATAATTATCAAACACAGGCAGAAGAAACATTATATCATCTGGAAAAACATAGACAGGATATAATCAAACTTACAGGAAATAAAATGGAAGGCAAAAAAATACATATAGCTCTTGAAGATATTGGCCTCTTTACCAATGGCTATGCCAATCCCATTAATAATAAAATAGGTATTTTCACCAATAATCCTGATAGTTTTTCATCACTGGCAAATTATGAAAACTGGTTAAGGCTTGTTAATATACATGAATTAACTCATATGGCTCATTTAAAAAACAACTCCGGTCTTAGCTCTCTTTTTACTACAATCTTTGGTAGTTTATTATCACCCAATCTCCATTCTCCTTTATGGTTAACTGAGGGAATAACGGTTTATAGTGAATCTCAGGTTAGTCCACATGAAGGCAGATTAAATGCAGGATATTATGATGGTGTATTGTCCAAATATGCCCGGTTTGACCAATTACCTTCAATACCGGAAATTACATATAATCATAATTATTTTCCCGGGGGCCAGCAATATCTTTATGGAGCAGCTTTTTTTCGTTATCTTGCAAATCAATATGGAGAAGACAAATTTGCTGAGTTTTTCAATGAATATGGTTCCTATTACTGGTCAGTTTTTATTGGTAATATATTTCCTGCAATCGGCCTTGACCGGGCTGCAAAAAAAGTATATGGAAAGAATTTTACTGCTTTATATCAGGAATGGCAGCAATATGAAAAAGACAAAAATCAGGACTGGCGGCTTGATGGAGATAAACTTATTACTACTGAAAATGGATACCTCTCAAATTTGATTTCTCATAATAATAAATTATATTTTTTTAAAGCAAAGCATTATAGTTCTTATCCCCATAATTACCATAATAAAACCAAATTAATTGAATTTGATCTAAAAACAGGACAGCAAGAAATATTAATTGAAACAATAGCCAGTAATTTTGCCACAATACAAATTAAAGAAGATCAATTGTATTATGTATTGGGAGAAATTACACCTAATTATCCCAATGTTTTTTATTCAGGCAAAGGAATCACCGGTAATCTGTACAGTTATTCTTTAACAGATGGAGAAAAGACAAAATTATTAAATGATGAAATAAAAGATTTTTCAGTACTGGAAAATGGAAAAATTATTTATGCCAGAGCCAGTAAAAATGGTTATGGTTCTGAAATAATAAGTTTTAAAGATGACAGCAAAGAAATTCTGGGGAATATACCTGAATTAATTTCAGAAATAAAACACTATAATGACCGGTTAATTATTGTCAGCAAACCCAATCTTAATAGCTGGAACATTAGTTATCTTGATTATACAAACCTGAACATAGAACCAATAATTAATACAAAATGGCCGGAAAAACAAATCAGTATAAATAATGATATTCTCTACTTTACATCAAACTATGATGGTTATGAAGCAATTTATGGTTATAATTTAAAAACACAAAAAGCAAAAAAAATGACTACTGGTGGTTATGCCAGTAATGGTCTGGTAAATAATGATAACTTATATTATATCACCTATAGTCTTGAAGGAATGGCTATTTACAAAAAAGCTGTAGAAAAAAATGATTATTTAATACCTCAATTTCAAAACATAGAACTTTCAGCTTCTGAATATGATTTTTCTAAAATTGGTATTGAGATTGAAGAAAAAAATTCTTTCAGTAAAAATTTAAAATATTTACTAAGACCAGGACTCAGGGTCCCTCCTTTTTATTTTCAAGGTGAAGATGCCCTGGGCTTAAATTCCTATAATATAAATTATTCAGGACATGGTTTTGGTTTTAACTGGACCAACAGAATGTTATCACCTTTGAGTATAAATCTATCAAGTCAAAGAGGAGCTGGAGAGAGAACAACACAAATACAATTAAGTGCTCCTGTCTATGAATCCTATTTAGATGGTTTAACAAATATTAATCTTCATTTAATAACAGATTTTAATTCTCTGAGATTGGGAGGTAGATTGAATTTTAAATACCCTGACCAGAGGTTTTCACTGTTTTTACAGGGAAATCCTTTTACTCTGGATTACCATTCTCAAATACAATATAATTATTTATTTGAAAAAAGCAGAATATCTTTAAAAAGTAGTTTGTTTGAAGGTTTAGGCCGAACACAGGATAATAGAGAAATTAATGTTCCAGGGGATAGTGGTATTCATATAGGTCTGGAATACACTCAAAAACTTAAACAAATTAGAAAAGGTTCCTGGAATCCCAATATATTTGCAGGTGATTTATATGGTAAATTATTTACCGATTATATGAATTATGATAAAAACCACTTTTCTCTTGGTTTTGAACTTTTACTGGAAATGGGAGCAGCTAACTGGTTACATTTTGTCCCCCGGATGGGAATAACCGTTTCCAGAGATACAGTTAAACCTT
>PWOK01000150.1 GCA_003557445.1 Halanaerobiaceae bacterium | reverse complement strand
CAGGCCTGCAAAACAGAGGAGTTGTGGCTGCTGCTTCCTATGAAGCCCGGGAATATGGTATTCATTCAGCCATGCCGATTGTTAAAGCCAGAAAATTATGTCCTCATGCTGTTTTTTTACCCACCAGAATTAACCTCTATAGTGAATATTCTATGAAAGTTTTCAATGTTTTTTCTAAATATACTCCACTTGTAGAAAAGATCTCTATAGATGAAGCCTTTCTGGATATCAGTGGCTGTCATGGTCTTTTTGGCAGTTCCAGAGAGATTGGGAAAAATATAAAAGAAGAAATCAAAAAGGAGACAGGATTAACCGCCTCTGTGGGAATATCAATCAATAAATTTCTGGCCAAATTGGCATCAGATATGGATAAACCTGATGGACTGGTAGTAATTGAAAAAGATAAGATAGAACAGATATTAAATCCTCTGTCAGTTGACAAAATACCAGGTGTTGGTCATAAAACCAGACAGATATTAAAAGATAAAGGGATTAATACCATTTCAAAACTAAAAAAAATAGCAAAAGATGATCTGGAAAACTGGTTTGATAAATATGGTCATACTTTATATCAATTATCACGGGGTATTGATCACAGTACTGTTAATATTGATTCTGAAACAAAATCAATCAGCCATGAAGTTACCTTTAAAGATAATATACAGGATAAAGAAAAAATATTATCAGTTCTGGTTAATTTAACAGAAAAGGTAACCAGAAAATTAAGAAAAAATAAATTTTATGCCAGTACTGTTTTTGTTAAAGTTCGTTTCCTTGACTTTGATACCTATACCCGCAGAAAAACAGTAAAAGAAAATATGAATAATACAGACCAGATTTATACTATAGCCCGGGATTTAATACTGGAAAATAATCTACTGAGGAAACCAATTAGATTACTGGGGATGGGGGTCAGTAATTTTACCACAGAAAAGAAAAGACAGTTATCTTTATTTAACAAAAAAAAGAATCAGTATAAAAATGTTAATAAAACAATAGATAATATAAAAGATAAATTTGGTGAAAAAAGTATTCGCCGGGCAAGAAGCCTGGTATATGAAAAAAATAAAGAGAATGACCGGCAAAAAAAAGAATAAATATACTATAAAAATTTCAGAAAAATAAAAAAATTCAATATTAAACCCTTAAAAAAAGACCATTATGGTTTTTTTTTTATTTTTTTACCCGCCTTAATAAATTTTTGAACCATTTTATGATAGAGGGAAAGTTAAAACCACCACTGACTGATTTTGTATATTCATCTGTTTTATCTTTGTTCTGAGTCCAGGCAAAAAAGAAATTTATTTTCATTGATTTAACCCCCTTTAATTTATGTATATGCACTCAGTTACAAAAAGTTACTAAAAAAAATAAAAAAATTTTAAAATAAATATTTTTTAAAGAAAAAAACAAGGGTTGCTGATATAACAATGATCTAAAGCCTTATTTTTATAATTTTTAATATGAAATATACCTTTTTATCCCTGTTAAGATAAAAAAATAAAAAAAATTTTAAAATAAAAAAAGGGTTTTTTAAAAAGATAACGAATATGTAAATTAAGTGGTACAAAGTGGGGGTTAGTGGTAATTAAGTGGTAAAGGGGTGATTTCCAGTGTTAATGGGAGAATATCAACATAATATGGATAAAAAAGGAAGGGTTATAATTCCTGCTAAATTTCGTGACCAGCTGGGAGATCAGTTTGTTGCCACCCGTGGACTGGATAATTGCCTTTTTGTATATCCCATGCAGGAATGGAGTGTACTGGAGGAAAAATTATCATCCCTGCCTATTACCAGTAAAAATGCCCGGACTTTTACCAGGTTCTTCTTTTCAGGAGCAACTGAATGTCAGCTGGATAAACAGGGAAGAATATCTATACCTGTTAATTTAAGAAATTTTGCTGATTTACAAAAAGAAATAATTATTATCGGTCTTTCAAGTAGAATTGAATTATGGGCTAAAGAGACCTGGGATAATTATCTTGATTCTGCAGAAAATTCTTCTGAAGAAATAGCTGCAGCAATGGAAGAGCTGGGGATATAAAATGACTTTTAAACATAAACCCGTTTTATTAAAAGAAACAATTGAATATTTGAATATAAAAAAAGATGGAATATATCTTGATGGAACTCTGGGCCGTGGAGGTCATACTGAGGCTATATTGGATAAGATAGGTTCTCAGGGCCAGATTATTGCCATTGATAGGGATTTAGAAGCAATCAATAAAGTAAAAAATAAGCTTGAAAATAGTAATATAAAATATATTCATGATAATTTTGTAAATATTCCTCAAATCCTGAATAATTTAAAGATTGATAAAGTAGATGGTATGCTCTTTGATCTTGGTATATCTTCACCACAGGTTGATAATCCGGAAAGGGGTTTTAGCTATCATAATGATGGACCTCTGGATATGAGAATGAACCGTAAACAAACTTTGACAGCAAAAGATATTGTTAAAAATTATTCTCAAAAGCAATTAACAGAAGTTATTGGTGAATATGGTGAGGAAAATTGGGCTTCAAGAATAGCAGAATTTATAGTTAAAAGAAGACAGAGACAGGAAATAAAAACCACCTTACAACTGGTAGAAGTTATCAAAAATGCAATTCCTGCTTCTGCCCGCAGAAAAGGTGGACATCCTGCAAAAAGAACTTTTCAGGCCATAAGGATTGAAACAAATGATGAATTAAACCAGTTAAAGACGATGATCAAAAAGGCAGTAACAAAATTAAAAGAAAAGGGCAGGATATGTATTATCAGTTTTCATTCACTGGAAGATAGAATTATTAAACACACTTTTAAAAAATTAGCAAAAAAATGTGTCTGTCCTCCTGATTTTCCAATCTGTGTTTGTGAACAGGAACCACAGGTAAAAATTATTACCCGTAAACCGGTGATAGCCAGTAATCAGGAGATAGAAAAAAATCCCAGAGCCAGAAGTGCCAAATTAAGAGTTGCTGAGAAATTAAGTATTTAAGAAAGCAGGTGAATTAAATGTTACAGGCAGAGAAGAAAAAATATTATAATAATCATGATTATAAACAATATAATAATAAAGAGAATAAAACCGGATTATTTAATGTGTCCGGGAAATCACTATTATTGTACCTGCTTTTCTTAATAATAGTTGGTCTTCTGGTGGTAACCTACATAAATCAGTCTTTGATAATATTAGAACTTAATTCCAGTGTTGATAATCTGGAAGAAGATTTACTACAAATTCAGGAAGCAAACAGTGACTTAAATATTTTGCTGGCTCAAAATTCTTCATTATCAAGAGTTGATAATATTGCCCGAAAACAGCTGGGTATGGTAGAAGTTGATCAAACAAAAACACTGGTCTTTAATAAACAACAGCAAAAAGATATTACTGATGACAGTCAAAGCACTGATAAATTCTTCTTTGCAGAAATTCTGGATAGTATCTGGTATAAATTAAACATAGTATGGGCGGGTTCAAGAAACCGGGAGGAAATCTATGAATAATAGCCCTGATTTAATAATGAAAAAAAGGATTATTTTCATTTTTTTTATCATTTCATTAATAATAATCAGTCTGGCTTTCAGATTATTCTGGATACAGGTTATTAGAAGTGGTGAATATCGGGATAGGGCAATGGAACAGAGATTAAGAAATCTGGCGGTAGAACCAAAACGGGGTATTATTTTTGATATAAATGAAAAAAAACTTGCAGTAAGTACCAGTGCACAGACAGTTGTTGCTGTACCCCTGGAAATAGAAAATCCTCAGGCTACTGCCCGGAAATTAACAGCAATTCTTGATCTGGATTATCAAACAATTTATAATAGGATAACCAGGCAGGCCAGTGCTGTTTATGTGAAAAGGAAAATTGATGAAGAAAAAGTCGAAAAAATTAGAGAACTTAATCTTCCCGGTATATTATTCACTGAAGAAAGTAAGAGATTTTATCCTGGAGATAATCTGGCAAGTCATATTCTTGGTTTTGCCGGAATTGACAGTCAGGGACTGGATGGTATTGAATTGGCCTATGATAGATATTTACGGGGTGAGCCGGGAAGAATTAGAATAGAAAGAGATGCTGCCGGAAGAACAATACCTGGAGGTATTGAAGAATTTGTAAAGCCTCAACAGGGTTATAACCTGTATTTAACCATAGATGAGGTTATACAGTATATTGCAGAAAGAGAACTGGAAAATGCAATGAATGAATTTGATATTTCCGGTGGTTCAATAATAGTTATGGATCCCAATGATGGTGGGATCCTGGCTTTAGCAAACCGCCCTGATTATGACCCCAATAATTTTGCAGATTATGAACAACGATTATGGAGAAACAGGGCAATATCAGATAGTTTTGAACCCGGTTCAACATTTAAAATAATAACCACTTCAGCTTCTCTAGAACAGGGTGTAGTTGATAAAAATGATATTTTCTTTTGTTCGGGATCAACAAAAGTAAGTGGGGAAATTATAAATTGCTGGAGATTTGAAGGACATGGACGGCAAACCTTCACTGAGGTTGTTCAGAACTCCTGTAATCCCGGGTTTGTTCAGGTGGGTATGAGACTTGGTGCAGATAATTTTTATGATTATATTAATAGTTTTAATTTTGGTCAAAGGACTAATATCAGATTACCTGGAGAAGCAGAGGGACTGGTTTATGATCTGAGACAAATCGGTCCTGTTGAAATGGCCACAATGTCTTTTGGTCATGGTATTACAGTTACTCCTATTCAATTAGTGACAGCTGTTTCAACTGTTGCCAATGATGGTTTAATGATCACTCCCAGACTGGTAAATGAAATTCGCAAACCTGATGGGGAACTGGTTGAAAAAATAGAACCTGTCGCTGTACGACAGGTTATCTCAGAAAAAACAGCTATTAAAACCAGAGAACTGCTGGAAAATGTAGTTTCCAGTGGTACAGGTCAAAATGCCTATATTGAGGGATATAGAGTTGCCGGAAAAACAGGTACTGCAAAACATTATGGGGAAGAAGTTTATGATTCTTCTTTTGTTGGGTTCTTTCCTGCAAATAATCCTCAATTTGTTATTCTGGTTGTTTTATATGATGTAACAGGTTTCCCCTATTATGGAAGTCAGACAGCAGCCCCTGCTTTTCGCAATATAGCACAAAATATCATTCGATATAAGGAAATCACTCCTCAGTTAACAGCTGAAGAAGAAAAAACAGATATTGAACTCCAGATACCTGATGTTACCGGACTTGATCGGGGTAAAGCAGAACAAAAATTAAGGGAGCTGGGGTTGAATGTTAATATTTATGGTTCCGGAAATATGGTATTAAATCAAATTCCACTACCAGGAGCTGTGGTTAAAGATAGTTCAACAGTTTTACTGCTTACAGAAGATGAAATTGAAGATATAGAAATATATTTTATTGCTGTTCCTGATTTAACAGGATTAAGCAGAGAAGAAGCTCAAGACCTGGTTCAACAGCAGGGTTTAAGGATTTCCTTTACAGGTTATGGAAAAGTTGTTGATCAGGATATTGAGCCAGGAATTAGGGTTCCGGGAGGAACAGAAATAAAAGCACAATTAAAGGAATAATAATCTTTCACAATAGTTGAGTATTTATTCAATATATGATTAAATATAATTGATAATGGTTAAAATATTTTGTGAGGTGTGGATTATGATTTTAAAGGAACTAATACAGGATTTAAAAAATATTGAAGATATAAAAGGTGATCTAAAAAAAAAGATAGAAGATATAGTATATGATTCACGTAAAGCATCAAATAACAGTCTTTTTATATGTATAGAAGGCTATAAAGATGATGGACACCGTTATATTAATAATGCTATCTCTAAAGGGGCAAAGGCCATATTAATTGAAAAGGATATTGACCATTACCGGGATGATATCACCTATATTAGAGTAAAAAATAGTAGAAAGGCAATGAGCGGTCTGGCAGCAAGATTCTATAATTATCCCCTTAAAGATTTAAAGTTAATTGGAGTTACCGGAACCAATGGTAAAACAACCACTACCTATCTAATAAAAAGTATAATTGATCAGGCCGGATTAAAGACAGGCTTAATAGGTACTATTAATATTTTAATAGGAGATGAAGAATATCCGGCCACCAGAACCACACCAGAATCTCTTGATTTATACAGAAATTTTTATAAGATGAAGGAAAAAGGTGTTAAATATGTAATAATGGAGGTCTCTTCTCATGCCCTATACCTGGAAAGAGTAAAGGGAATGAGATTCGATCTGGCTGTATTTACAAATATTTCTCAGGATCATTTGAATTTTCATAATACAATTGAAGAATATGTTAAAGTTAAATCTTCTCTTTTCCAGCAGTTAAAAGAAAAAGGGAAGGGGATAATAAATATAGATGATTCCTATGCTGATCAAATATTTCAGGTAACAAATGATTTTTATACCTATGGTATAAAAAAAGATGCTGATTTTAAAGCTTTTGATATTAAGGTAAATCCTGATGGCTTAAAATACAGGGTAAAAGGTAAACTTGATTTAAATTTTAATTTAAAGATTACCGGTAAGTTTAATGTCTATAATTCACTGGCAGCTATTGCCTGTGGTTATGCTTTAAATATAAAGGAAGTAAAAATTAAAAAGGGACTGGAAAACAGTAAAGGTATTCCGGGACGGTTTGAACTGATAAAAGAGGGTCAGGATTTTACAGTAGTTGTTGATTATGCTCATACTCCTGATGGAATGGAAAATGTATTAACGACAGCCCGGGATATTATAAAAGGAAATTTAATTGTTGTTTTTGGTTGTGGAGGTGACCGTGATAGAGGTAAAAGGCCTTTAATGGGAAAACTGGGAATTGAGTATGGGGATTATTGTCTGGTAACTTCTGATAACCCCCGTTCTGAAAAACCAATGGATATTATCAAAGAGATAGAAGAAGGAATTAAAGAAATAAAAGATAGAACCACACCCTATAAAATACTTCCTGAAAGAGAAAAAGCCATAAAATATGCAATTAACAAAGCAGAAACCAATGATATGGTGATCATTATTGGTAAAGGCCATGAAACCTATCAGGTATTTAAAGATAAAACCATCCATTTTGATGACCGGGAAATAGCCAGAAAAGCAATTAAGGATAAACTTAAAGGAGAATAAAATGAAACCTTTATCTATTGAAAGAATCAAAAATGCTGTTTCAGGTGATTTAATTTGTGGTAATCCAGAAACAGAAATTAAAGGTATTAGTATAGACAGTAGAACAATAAATTCAGGAGAATTATTTATTGCCATTATTGGGGATAAATTTGATGGTCATTCCTTTATTCCAGAAGTTGTTTCTAAAGGAGCTAAAGCAGTAATTGTGGACAGAAAGATTGAGGATTATCCTGATTTAAACATTATTCTGGTTGAGGATACTGATACTGCCTTACAGGATCTTGCTAATTATTATAGAAATTTATTTCCTGAGCTAAAGGTTATTGGGATCACAGGAAGTGTGGGTAAAACAACCACTAAAGACATGATAGCTTCTGTTTTACAACAGAAATACAGAGTATTAAAGACAGAGGGTAATTTAAATAATAAATATGGACTACCTCTATCATTACTTTCCCTTAAAGGGATAGAAGATTTTGCTGTCCTGGAAATGGGGATGAGTAATAAAGGTGAGATAAAAAGACTGGCCAGGATAGCCCAACCTGACATTGGAGTGATTACCAATGTTGGTCCTGCCCACCTAAAAAACTTAAAAACAATTTCTGCTGTGGCCCGGGCAAAGAGTGAATTAATCGAAGAATTACCTGATTCTGGTACAGCTATTCTTAATTATGATAATAAATATGTTCGTGATATGAATAAATATTTTAATGGAGAAAATATTATTTATTATGGTTTAAACCTGAAGAATACAGATGTTTTTGCTGATAATATAGATAAAAATAATAAAAATAAAATTGGTTTTGATGTCCATTATCATAATAATAAACTACATATTGAACTGGAAAAACCCGGTATTTACAATATATATAATGCTTTACCGGCAATTGTTCTGGGACTGGAAAACAATTTAGAAGCAGCAGAAATTCAAAAAGGATTAAAAAATATTAAATTTTCTTCTTTAAGAATGGAATTT